>JAGLGH010000160.1 GCA_023144115.1 Nanobdellota archaeon
ATAATCACCGCATCCAAGATCTGTTATTCCAAATTTGTCTGAGCTGAGATTCTCATTATCTATTGAGACTGCAAAATCAGAATAGCTGACACCGCCAAGATTATTGCCAAGTTCCAGTGGAATGCCTGTAGTGAATCCTATATAATATTGTGATTCTAACGAGATACTGTTGAATGATATAGGTATGCCAGGATCAGCAGTAAATGCTCGACTCACATCTGCAGAATTGCCAATTGTGTCCAGACAGGAAATATTAAAAATATAAGCATCAGTTGCATTCACGTTTACCCTGGACTCGTGATATTCTGAGCTTGTATAATCAAAATCAATAAAACCTGCAGTTGGCACACTAAGATCTTTAAATGAACAGATTGCCCACTCGTTAGTCTCAGCCCTTATGACAGGAGACAATGAACTTACATTGCATCCATCTCCAGGAGTAATTATAGATATATCTGGTCCCAGATAGTCTATTATTGTTGATACTTCGCTTGACCAGCTGCTGTGAAGCTCTGCACGGTTCCAGGCTCTTACTCTTGGATAATATGTCATGCCTGAAGTAAGATTAAAAATAGTTATATGTTCCAATGTCCTGTTTGTCCTGTTAACAAGATATGTATCATTGAATATAGAATGATTGTAAAGCTCAAATTCATAAGTAACATTATAGCTGTGCGGCTCAATTGATTCTGTCCAGTTAAATGTCATATTTGCCTGGGCTGTAGTTATCTCATGCTCAGTCATCTGAGGGGTTGGAGGTGGTGAAGCATCAATCCAGACTGCAAAATGTTCAGAATCTTCCTCATCACCCCAATTGCCTGCATTATCCCTGCACCTGACATGGAAATTAAGTTTGCCATCAATTATATTATCATATCTTATGCTAGTTTCACCAGACAAGTCTTCATAATCTCCCTCAGGGATTGTATCTGGAAGAGTAGCAGAATTAAAATCAAGGACATATGAATATCCATACACTCCGCTTCCACTGACATCTCCAGCCCAGCTGAACTGAGGATTATTGCTCTGGGAATTATTGGTCCAGTTTCCATTGTCATGAGTAGAGCTTGAGAGGCTAGTGATCTGGCAAGGTACTGTATCCACTGTGATGCCATTGCTGGATGATTCATTAGTAAGGCCTGCTGAATTTATGACTCTTATGTTTATGTAATAAATTTGACCATCAACAAGATTAAGTCCTGTGTGAGTCATTTCAGTATTTGTTTCAACAGAAGTCCAGCCCACTACATCTATTGCGCCTTGTGAAGTGCCTATGCTATATTCATATATGAGAGGTATATTCAATATCTCTGATTCAGGATCATAAGCTCCAGACCATATTGCATGCAATCTTGTGCTGTCATTTGTCCACATTCCATCATCTATAACAGTTGCAGCAGAAGGATGTGTTGTGTCCTGGCCAGCCCCTGTCTTGTCCAAAGAGATAGTATCATTAGCCTCAAATATATTTCCTGCATAATCCTTTATCTGGTAATATACAGTCCTATTGCCGTCCTCATCATTCAATATCCATGTTTTTGGAGTGGTGCATGATTGCCATGCTGTAAAATTTGCTTCAAGGTTCTCATCATTTGCAAACCTGCATCCAGCAATCTCATCATTGTCATTGTATATAAGCTTAAGGCTCACAGTAGTATATGCTGTCGTATGGTTATTTGCCTCCTGGATGCCAGGCACATTGATTGCCCAGATATCGATGGAACCGGTTGGAGGCTCTGGGTCATATATTATGCTATCATTTGATTCCCTGACAACACTAAATGATGTATTGACTTTCACTGATACTGTTCTTATCCCGCTTGCGCCAGATCTTAGTGCCCAGTTGATTTCAGGATATAATGGGTCTGGGGAGGTTGGGCATGGAGCCCATTCAGTCCAAGGCATGCTGTCATTCATAAAAGAACAT
>JAGLGH010000161.1 GCA_023144115.1 Nanobdellota archaeon
ATATGATTGTTGCTATCAATGATTTTAATTCAGCAGCCATGGAAAACAAAGGACTAAACATCTTTGGCAGTTCATATGTGCTTGCTAATCCTGAAACTGCATCTGATGCAAATTTCCAGAATATCACATGGGTCATTGCTCATGAATATTTCCATAACTGGACAGGCAACAGGGTAACATGCAGGGACTGGTTCCAGCTGACTCTTAAAGAAGGTCTGACAGTGTTCAGGCATCAGGAATTCCGCGCTGACATGACATCAAGACCTGTAAAAAGGATAAGTGATGTCCGCACTATAAAAAATTACCAGTTTACTGAAGATGCTGGACCTAATGCTCATCCTATCAAGCCTGCATCTTATATGGAAATTGACAATTTTTACACCACTACAATCTATGAGAAAGGAGCTGAAGTGATAAGGATGATCCATACATTCCTGGGCAAAGAGAAATTCAGAAAAGGCATTGATAAATATTTTGAGCTTTACGATGGACAAGCAGTCACAACAGAAGATTTCATACATGCGATGGAACTTGCATCAGGAATGGATTTTACACAGTTCAGGAGATGGTATTCCCAGGCTGGAACCCCTGTATGCAGAGTGACAGGTAAGTACAACGCTGAAGCAAAAACTTACACTCTGAACATAAAACAGAGCTGCCCTGCAACACCAGAATCAAAGGAAAAGAAACCTTTTTATTTCCCACTGAGCATTGGCTTGCTTGGCAGTGACGGCAAAGATATGAAACTGCAGCTCACTGGCGAACAAGAAAATGGTGAGTCAACAAAAATACTGCATATAAGAAAGCAGGAAGAGACTTTTGTCTTTGAGAACATATCTGAAAAACCTTTGCCTTCACTACTCAGAAATTTTTCAGCGCCTGTGAAACTGGAGTTTGATTATACAAGAGAGGACCTTATATTTCTGCTGGCAAATGACAGTGATGATTTCAATCGCTATGAAGCAGGCCAGAAACTTGCAATGATCGAGTTTGAGAAGATAATCTCTGATATCCAGGCAGGCAATGAGCCAATATTAGATAATGCTGTGCTGGATGCATTTGGCAGAATCCTATCTGACAGCAACCTTGACAATGAATTCATCTCTGAATCTATGCGCCTGCCAACACTCGCAATCCTTGTGGAAGACATGGATATCTGCGACTATGATTCAGCATATAAAGCAAAAAAAGCATTCATAAAAAGTCTGGCGCAAAGGCATGAAGATCTATTCAAACAGCTTTATGACCAGTTAAGTTCACAGGAAAAAGAATATTCTATTGACTCTGAATCTATAGGAAGAAGAAGCCTGAAGCACCTTGCCCTTTACTATCTCACATCTCTTAAAAAGGATAAGTACACCAAGCTGGCTTTTGACCAATTCAATAATGCAACTAACATGACAGAAACAGTCTCAGCCCTTTGCGCGCTGGCAGATATAGATTGCCCTGAAAAAGAAGAAGCCTTAAAAGCATTCTACAGCAAATGGGATCATAATCCCTCAGTAATGGACAAGTGGTTTGCAATCCAGGCAGCTTCTGACACAGATAATGTATTAGAGATTGTAAAATCCCTTGAAAACGATCCTGCATTTGACAGGCAAAACCCATATAAGCTAAGTGCCCTGTTTGGCTCGTATGCAGGGAATGTTGTCAGGTTTCATGACATATCAGGCAAAGGATACACTTATCTGGCTGACAAGATTCTTGAGATAGACAAATTCAACCCAAAAATAGCTGCCAGATTTTGCACTACATTTAATAAATATGCAAAGATGGACAAGACAAGAAAAGCCCTTATGAAAAATGAGCTGACAAGGATTCTCAAAACAGAAGGCATTTCAAAAAGCGTCTATGAGATTTTGTCAAACATAAAAAAGTTTCATTAAGAAACTTTTGATAGTAAACTATATATATGACTATCCTCAAAATAACATATAATGAAGAAGATAATCTTTACTGACCTTGATGGCACATTGCTTGACCACAATACTTATTCTTATGCAAAAGCAAATCAGGCATTGAATATTATCAGGAAAAAAACAATTCCCCTTATCATCTGCACAAGCAAGACCAGGGCTGAGATTGAAGCATACAGAAAAGAATTAGGCAATAAGCATCCGTTCATATCAGAGAATGGCGGCGCAATATTCATCCCTAAAAAATATTTCAGCTTCAAGTTCAAATACAATAAAGAGGATAGACATTACTTCATAATTCAGCTTGGAGCAAGCTATAAGAGACTTAATGTTGTCATCCAGGCAATTGAAAAGACGTATGAAGTCAAAAGTTTCAGTGACATGAGCACAAAGGAGCTGGCAAAGGAAACAGGATTATCACTTAAGCAAGCAGGATTGGCAAAGAAGAGAGAATTTGATAAGGCATTTATGATTCTTAACCCTAAGCATGAAAAAGCTGTATTAAGCCAAATAAAGAAAAACAAATTGAACTATACAATTGGCGGCAGATATTATCACATAATGGGCAAGAGTGATAAAGGAAAAGCAGTAGAGATATTGACCAAGCTTTTCAGAAAAAAGTATGAGGATGTAATGACAATAGGTCTGGGAGACTCGCCAAATGATTTTCACATGCTTGATAATGTTGATGCAGGATATCTTGTGATGAAGAAGAACAGAAGATATTCTTCCAAAAAATACGCAAGAGCTAAAGGCATCGGTCCTGAAGGATGGAACAAGGCTGTAAAAAAGGAGGTTCA
>JAGLGH010000162.1 GCA_023144115.1 Nanobdellota archaeon
CGCTATCCTTATGTTTACCCAAGGGATCATGCTATCATAATGCTAGGCTTCCTCTCTGCTGGAGATTATAAAAGAGCAAAAAAAGGACTTGAGTTTGTCTTCAACTGCCAGCTAGCCTCAGGAGCATTTCCTCAAAGAATAGACCAGGATGGAAGTGACGCTTCTTACAAGCCTATCCAGATTGACGGGACTGGACTCATATTGTACACAATAGCTAAATATATCAATATGACTGATGATATAGCATTTGCAAAAGCAAACTGGAATAATATAAAAAAAGCAGTCGCTTATATAATAAGCAATGTATATCAAGAGAAACAACTGGTATTCACGCCAAACTCAATCCACGAGTTCCCACCTACTGAAGAAGGCCTGGAAATCTGGGCCAATTGCATATGCTGCGCTGCATTGCACAAGATGCATGATCTTAGTACAAGACTGAACATTGAGAATAACGAATGGAAAGAGTATGCAGTAAAAATCAGGGATGGAATATTGAAAAATATGTGGAATCCAAGAATTGGAACATTTGTCAAAAACATCAGAATCAAAGAATCAAGCTCAGTCCTCATTGATATAGATGCATGCGAGTATGCAATTGCAGATTTTGGAATACTTGATGATGCTGATAAGAGAGTTATTTCTACAGTAAAGGATATTGAAAAAGCTCTCTGGAACAAGCAATTAGGAGGACTTTGTAGATATCCTAAATTTGAAGGAAGAAACAACGGCGGCTGGGGACCATGGCCTCATTTTACATTGATGGTGTGCAGGCATTATATCAGGCTAAAAAACAAAAACAAAGCTGACAAGTACCTGAATTGGATACTGAAAATCTCTTATCAGGACATGCTGCCAGAGCATATATCAACAGTTGCTGAATTTGAAGAATATGTGACCGACTTTACCCAGGCAGGACTGCTGAGAAAAGACAGGCTGATAATGATAGAGAATGCCCGAAAGCATCCAGAATTCAAGAAAGGTGTCGCTTACATAACCACCCCACTTGCATGGCCTCACGCAGAGTTCATAAGGACATATAATCTGTATAAAGTGGTTTTTGGTTAAGAAGTGATAGGAATATTTAAAAATAAGCTGAGAATCCTTGTTAGTTATAGGGGCGTGTGGCGAAATCCGGTATCGCACCCCGTTGGCTTATAAGGTAAGTAGAATCTTGCTTTTCCAAATTCGGGGAGACTCCGGGTTCGAATCCCGGTGCGTCCATAATTCATCTAAGATATGATTCAGTTTAAAAGTGACAAGATTTCTTATGAATGAATATCTGTTTTATAATTTACAAATTAGCAAGTAATTTCTTTTTTATCCATCCCTTCCACAAATACTTTTACTGTAAAAGTACTATCCTTTTCACAATGTATCCAAAACTTCACTTCTCGTTCAATTAATTCCTGATCAAATTCAGCTTCATATGTATAAGGGTAACTAGTTGGATACCAATCAAATGATATTCTATTTAACTTTTTAAGTTCTATAGGAAATTGTGAAATAAAACATGTCTCGCTTTTATTTGAATTTGTTAATATCCTAATTCTTATATCTTTTAAATCAATATTTCCTGTATTTGAAATCTGAACACCATTATAAACTGTATCAGAATTAAATGTGTCCATACAATCCAATGAAATTTCTGCTTCATTTTTATTGAAAATATCTGAGAATTCTGAAAAACCAAAAAAATTAAGTATAAGAATCAAACTTACAAATGCCCCTAAGTATGTTATAGATTTGCCTATCGTAAATTTATCTCCTTTTATTTTTCTAGTTCTTTGTTTTCTTAACTCTTCAATATTTGCTTTTTGGTTGTGCTCTTGTCTAATTTGTTGACAAATTTTTGGGATTTTTGCAACTACTACTCTAGCATACTTTTTTCCGTTTTTTGAAATAATGCCCCCATGTATATCTCTATAAGAGTAGACACCAAAAAGCCATCCCTTATAATCAATATTATAGGTTTTCCTAAATTTTTCTAGGTCTATTGTATCTCCCCATTTTGTTTCAATCTCATGGAGAATCTGAATATCCCTTTCAAGTTCTGCAGCAGTTTTTATCATTTTGTATCAAAATCATTCTTATTATAAAAAGATTATGTCTTATTCTATTTTTCCCAAATATTCATCATATTCCTTAATGACAAAATTTATTTAAATCAGTATAAAAAATAATTTAATCAGGTGATGTAATAAATGAAATTTCCAATTGACATGAAATCATATAAACCATTAAAATTTGATATTTTCCAGACATATCTTGAAAAACCACAAAAAGATCAGCTCCAGACCAATATTAACCTGGTAAGGGATGCTATTGTATTTATGACAGCATATTCCAATGCAAAGGGCCTTGGAGGCCATACAGGAGGGGCATATGATCTAGTGCCGGAGTCTGAGATAATTAAAGGATTTGCTAATGGAGAGAGTAGCCCTATTTTTGGGTTTAATGCTTTAGGAAAAACCAGCAGCAATCATAATCTAAATGAGTTTATTATCTCCCCTATATTATATGACGAAGCTGGTCATAGGGTTGCTCTTCAATATATCAATGCTGCGCTTGATGATAATGTTGCAGGAATGAATCTGGAGGATCTTCTTAATTACCGTGAATTTAAAGGAGGTCTGCCAGGACATCCTGAATATGATCCTGAGCATGGAATCTTTTTTAGTTCAGGCAGGCTTGGTCATCTGTGGAGTTATGTAAATGGGATAGCAGAAAGAAATCCAGACCAAAAGATAATCATGTTGGGGAGTGATGGTTCACAGATGGAAGGCAATAATGCAGAGGCTGCAAGATATGCAGTCAAGCAAAACCTTAACATCCTCCTTCTTATTGATGATAATAATATTACAATTGCAGGCCACCCTTCAGATTATATGCCTGGATTTGATGTCAGTAAAACCCTAAATGGACATGGAATTAATACCCATATTGTTGATGCAGAAAATATTGATAAGAATTTTTATATAATTAAAAATGCTTTAAAAGCTGACAATCCTGTTGCGATTATCAATCAGAGAAAGATGGCTCCTGGGATAGAAGAGATCGAAGATACACCTAAAGCACATGATGCTATTAATAAAGAAATAGCAATCAAGTATCTGGCAAAAAAAGGTTATCAAGATGCTGTAGAGATTTTAAACAATATCAATAAGCCAAATAAATCAACAATATCACTTTATGGCAGTTCAGAAGAAAAAGGGTCAAACAGATCAGAATTTGGAAATGCTGTTTGTGAAATTCTCAAAAAAATGTCTCCAGATGATATCAAGAAGAATATTATAATTGGCAGTGATCTTGATGGTTCATGCGGTTTAAAACAGATTGGAGAAAACTTTCCAGAGATTTACCGAATTGCTGGCCCGATGGAAGCAAATAATTTTTCTGTTGCAGCAGGTTTTGGCTCAGAATCAGGTTATCAGGGTATAATTGGGACATTTTCTGCTTTTCTGGAGATGTTAATTTCTCAGGAAACTATGGCCAGGCTTAATAAATCAAATGTTCTTGCGCATTTCTCACATGCAGGAGTTGATGGAATTGCTGATAACACATGCCATTTTGGAATAAACATATTTTTTGCTGATAATGGTCTGCCTGAAGGCGATAACACTAAATTATATTTCCCAGCAGATGCATCTCAAATGGAAGCTGTAGTCAAAAGGGTATTTCATGATCCTGGCTTAAGATTTATTTTTTCAACCAGAACTTCCACACCATATATCCTGGACAAAGAAGGGAATTATTATTTTGATAGTAAAAAAGATTATAGATTTATTCCTGGAAAAGATGAAATCATTAGAGAAGGTGATGATGGGCTGATAATATCATATGG
>JAGLGH010000163.1 GCA_023144115.1 Nanobdellota archaeon
TGGCAGTGCTCATTGATTGTTGAATAGTACATGTTAAAATCACAGCTCATACCTATCCTTTTCCAATCTGCAATAAACTTCGGCTTAATCTCCTCAAGTGTCTTCAGGACAAGCTTGATATAATCTTTCCTATCCATTCTATTGGATTTGATCTTCTTAATCTTCTCCACAAGCCTGTCAGTAGGAAGGCCGTTGTCGTCTGTTCCGAATGGATAAAACACATTAAAGCCTTTCATTCTCTTAAATCTGGCAATCATATCCTGCTGAGCATATGAGAATGCATGACCTATGTGCATCTTTCCGCTTATTGTAGGTGGCGGCGTATCAATTGAATATATCTCTTTATCAGATTCAGTATCAAATTTATATATTCCATCTTTCTCCCATAATTCCTGGAGCATCTCTTCATTTTCTTTTGCATTGTATTGTTTTGGAAGTTCCATTCTATCACCATTATTGATATTTGATATATTGAAATGTCATTAGACTGTGTTATTTATAAATCCTATTTAAACTTATAGATAAAAATCAGGCAGCTATCTTAGAATCACTAGATTATTGATACTAAATACATTTTTAAAACAATTTTCTTCCAGAAGTCGTCATAAGAACATAATCTTTAAAAAGACTGCTACATTCTGAATTTATATATCAAAAATTTAAAAGAAACAATGTTTCAAACATACAAAACTGTGTTTTAAACAGCGTTTCTATGGCAGCTTTGCTTTGGATTATAAGAATAACTAAAGATAAAATTGTCGTGTAAAAAGGTTATGAACGAAAAATAAATATATTTTTGACCTTTAAATCAAATTGGATTTTTATGCGGAATACCATGTGTTTCGACGAGAGAGTCTGATTTTGGTTGGATTTGGACAGAGGGGAGATTGATATTTTTATTAACATTTTTTGATGAAAGGAGGTGATAAGAACAGTTCTGTTGGTGATGTTTTATTTCTATAACTAATCTTTAATGAAAGGAGGTGAATTATTGTTCTGTTAGTAATATGCTTTATTTCTATTAATCTTAAAATGAAAGGAAAAAAGGAAAATGAAACAGAAGCTTTTAACAGTATTGGCAATTGTAGTGTTTGTGTTTACATTTAGTACAATGGCTGGAGCTGTGGTACTCACCTTTGACGATGTTCCAGGAGGATCTTATCAGGATGGCGATGGCCTTATACATCCACCCGGGGGTTCATATCATGGTTTTAAGTTACTCAATGACATTTTTGATTATCCCTTAGTTTGGATAGATTCAGTAAGAGATTATTGGCCCCCTGACTATGGTAGTGCTATAAGTGACGACTTTACTATGTATAATATGCATGGGGGGAATGCAATTATTACATCTAGTTCTGGTCAAGATTTTATTTTTGAGGGGCTGTATGCAAGAGTATGGGGCTATGAAGATGAAGGCCGACCCGTCAATATAGAGGGATATAATGAAGGGAATCCTGTGGCTACATGGTCAATTGATGGACTCTTTTTAAACAGGGATTTTGAATATTTTGCTGGAGTATCAACCCCGATAGACGAACTAAGATTGAATTTTACTGGAGATTTGGGTAACCCGGAGTATGATGAATTTTTGGGTACTTACTTAGTTGATAATTTGGCTTTAAATGAAGGCGATCCACCTCCAATTCCAGAACCAGCCACAATGCTTCTTCTAGGCACTGGTCTGGTTGGTCTTGTCGGCACAAAGATTAGAAAAAAGAAGAAATAGTCAGGCTTATTTCTACAAAAGATACCAAAATGAAAGGAAGTGATACCAGTAAAGGAGGTTCAGGCATCAGCATCAACGCTTGCGCCTCCTTTACACTCTAAACTTAAATTCATCTTTATTTTTTACAAATTTATCTTCAATATAGAAAATAAATAAACCAAACTTTACCCCTTATATACCGCACAAACTTTTTATCAAATACAAAACTTTAATAAATAAGCAATATCCTCTTATAATTCATGGAGAAATCAAGCAATTTATCGCCGTGGATTATAACTTATATACCAAAAACACTGGCAGAAGTTACAGGTCAGGATGAAGCGACCAGTCAGATAAGGGATTTTGTTGAGAATTTTAAGAATCAAAAGAAGAAAGCCTTGCTTCTATATGGTCCTAGCGGCAGCGGAAAGACATCTTCTGCCCATGCTATAGCAAGAGAACTTGGGCTTGAGATAATTGAAGTCAATGCAAGTGATATAAGAAACAAAGATCAGATTATCAAAAGGGTAGGTTCAGCAGTAAATCAGATGAGCCTGTTCTCAAAAGGAAAGATAATCCTGCTTGATGAAGTTGACGGGCTTTCAGGAACAAAAGACAGAGGAGGAATACCTGCTATTATCAACATAATAAAAAAATCTCCATTTCCCATATTGCTTACTGCAATGAATCCATGGGGCAGTAAATTCAGCAGCCTGAGAAGCAAGACCAGGATGGTTCAGTTCTTGCCTATATCTCATAAGGATGTTGCTGTTGTGCTTGAAAAGATATGCAGGACAGAAAATGTTAAAGCAGAAGATGGCACTCTTATCACTCTTGGCAGACGGTGTGCAGGAGATCTCAGGGCAGCGATAAATGATCTCCAGACTGCATTTATGCAATCAGGAATAATCACCAAAAAAGCGATTGATGAACTAGGAGGAAGAAACCAGACAGATACTATCATAGAGGCACTAAGAAAGATATTTAAGACTACAGACCCTGCTATCGCAATCACTGCTCTTGATAATATTGAAGAAGACCTTGATACAGCCATGCTATGGATAGATGAGAATATGCCCAAAGAGTATGAAAAACCAGCTGACCTTGCAAGAGCTTATGATATGCTAAGCAAAGCTAATATCTTCAGCAGAAGAATAAGAAGATGGCAGCATTGGCGATTCCTGATATATATAAATGCAATGATAAGCGCAGGAGTAGCTGTTGCAAAGGATGAAAAATATAAGAAGTTTGTTGAATATAAGCCAACTGGCAGGATTCTCAAGATGTGGTGGGCAAAGCAAAAGAACATGAAGAAAAAATCTATCGCTGAGAAGATTGCAAGACATACTCATGCATCATCAAAATCTGTATTGAAAAATATTGATTATTTTAAGCTGATATTCCAGAATGATAAAGCTATGGCAGATTCAATCGCAGAAGAGATTGATCTTGACAAGGAAGAAATTACCTGGCTGAAGAAATGACTTGCTGAGCAGTAATTTTATTCTAATCCCCTTTTTAAATCAAGGGTTTTCCGGGCTGGATTATCCTGAAAACACCACTTTCATGGGGTTTTGCTATTGTTATGGCTGAAAATGAGTGGGAAAACCGAAAGTATTATAAACAATGAGTAATTACCTCTAAATAGTAATTAACTTTTGCATTAAGACGATAAAAAGGGGTATTCCGCAAAATGAAAGAACACAAAAATATTTTTGGTTTGGATGATGTCAAAACAAAGGATTATGATCCATCTCTAGCTGCTCAGCAGAAAGGTATAGAAATAGGCAGTGATGTGAACTCATTGTTCAAAGACATCCAGGGCAATAAGATGATTTCTATACAGGAAGTAATCGATGATATCAATGATCTTATAGAAAAAAGAGAGATGCTGAATACTGAAATTTTTACCGATATTGATAAAATAAAGATGGATATCAATAACTTTGTTCTTTCATTAGGCGATGAGATGAATAAGGCTGAACAGCTTAATATGCGACAGAAACAGATTGA
>JAGLGH010000164.1 GCA_023144115.1 Nanobdellota archaeon
CGCAGAATATTTGTAAAACTCATTCGCCAAGATATGCTTCTATTACTTTTGGATTATTTAAAACCTTTTTTGGGCTTCCATGATCCAATAATTTCCCATTGTTCAAGACAACAATTGCATCCGCAACCTCTTTTACAAAATTCATATCATGTTCAATAATGAATATTGTCTCACCCATTTCCTTCAATCGCAGTAAGATATTTGTAATCTCCTTCTTGAGTAGGGGATTTACTCCTGCAACTGGCTCATCTAAAAGAAGAATATTGTGAGGTCTTAATAAAGCCATAGCAAGGCCTAGCAGCTTTTTTTGGCCATAACTCAATTCATAAGCCAGGCTTTTTAATGGTTTGGACAGACCCACAAGCTTAAGAATCTCTCTTATTCTTTTCAACTGCCTCATCCTTGACCTTCTATCTGCAAATAGGTTAGAAAACATTCCCTCGTTTTCATCAAGACAAAGCAATAAGTGATCCCTGACTGTAAGATTCCTGAAATAAGTCACCTGCTGAAACATTCTTGACACTCCAAGCTGGGAAATCTGATTTGTTTCAAGATTTGTGATGACATTATTTTTCAAAGAAACCACTCCATACTCGTTCTTTAAAACACCTGTTATTATGTCAAATAGAGTTGTCTTTCCTGCACCATTTGGGCCAACTAATGCAGTTATTCTATTTTCTGCAACTTCATAGCTAAAACTATCCAAAGCTTTCATATCTCCAAAATTTTTAGTGATATTTTTTATTCTTAACATTTTATTCTTAATATTTTTACTTTGTACTTAATTTAAAGATTTAATTCAAATCAATTTTTCCTAAAATTCCTCTAGGCCTGTATCTTAATATAAGCAGCAATACAAGCGCATATATGGCAGTCTGCGCAGGACCAAGAATATTGTCTGGGATTGGGACAAACCTCAATATTTCAGGTATTGAAACAAGCAGAAATGTTGTGATAATTGTACCTTTTAATGAAGCCAGACCACCCAATAGGACAATAGTGAGCAATAACATTATCTCTTTGATACCGAATGTTGAAGGATCTATAAATCCTATATAATGCGCATAAAGACTTCCTGCCATGCCTGCAAAAAATGCTGACAAACTAAGAATCTTCCCCTTGATTCTTTGCGTATTCCTGCTCAAAGTTTTCATCAATAGTTCATTGTCCCGAATACCGCCCATAAGCCTGCCAAACTTAGAATTTACCAATCCTGTCATTACTAAATAAGCAATGATTAACATAGCAATTGTTAAAATTAAATAGCAGCTATTATTTATTGTCAATCCTAATATTTCTGCCTTAGGTATTCCTGATATGCCTAAAGGTCCTTTTGTCAATCTTGTTAGATTTTGCATAAGGGAATAAACAACCAGTCCAAAACCAAATGTTGCAAGGGCTAAGTAATCATCTTTTAACTTATTCGTCATTAAGCTGAGAAACCAACCGCATAATGAAGCAATAATGCAGCTCAATATTAAGGCAAACAAGAAAGGGATTCCTCCAATTGTCAAAAGAGTGGATGAATAAGCGCCAATTCCAAAAAATGCTATATGCCCCAGATTTAATAACCCTCCATATCCTATGGCAAAGTTGAGGCTGACAGCTAAAATGCAATATATTCCTATCAGTATCAAAACATGGATAAGATAGCTTTCAAGCATTTGAATCCCTCCATTTCCCAAACAATCCTCTGGGCTTAATCAGCAGGAATGTAAAAAGCAATGTGAATGTAATTGCATCTTTAAACCCTGATGGTAAAAAACCTATACCAATATTCTCTAAAATTCCTACAATAAAAGCTCCAAGAACAGAGCCCAATATGCTTGAGGCACCTCCTACTATTGCTCCTGTAAAACCCTTAATCATCAAATTAGTTCCCATCATCGGCTCAAAACTGTATTCCAGCCCTATCAGGATGCCTGCAAGACCTGCAATAACTGAAGCTATGATAATCGCTAAAGATCTTATTTTTCTTGAAGATATCCCTACAGTTTCTGCTAAGGCAGGCTCATCTGAAACAGCCTGCATCTTTTTCCCAGTCCTGCACTTATGTAAAAATAGATATAGCAATATCAGGACAAGAATAGAGGATAAAACAATAATTATCTCTATCTTTGTTATTACTGCACCCAGCAAATTAATGCCTTGTGATGTGTCAAACAGAAAATAACTCTTTACTCCTGCGCCAAACAGCATGATTAACAAACTCTCTATTAGTATGAGGCAACCAATGCTGGCAACAAGCAGACTGGCATTGGATGCTCCTCTCTTTCTTAAAGGATTGTAAACTAGCCTGAAATTCATTAATCCAAAAAATATAATAAATGCAATCGCAAATAATCCTGCTATAATGAAAGGCAGCCTTAAAATATTGAAAAAAAAATAAGCAGCAAATGCTGCCAGGACCACAACAGAGCCATGTGAAAAATTTATAAACCTATTTGTAGTATAAATCAATGAGAAACCTGAAGAGATAAGTGAATAGATTGATCCTGCAATAATGCCATTTATTAATAATTGAAAAAAAAAGGCAAAAGACATTTTTCTTAAGGAGCAGCAGCAACAAAATTTCCATCAACTACTTCATACATAGTAAATGGCTTGTTTATTGCATCTCCTCTCCTGTCAAACTCAACAATCCCTGTTGCCCCATACATCTTTGTTGTGTATAATGAGTCTTTAATTTTTGTTGGGTCAAGTGAGCCTGCTTTAGTAATAGCTTTCTTCAATACATGCACTGCATCATATGAGTAATCACTGTAGGCAGCTGGTTCTTTTCCATATTCAGAGCTGAACTTTTCTCTGTAGCGCTGGTAGTCAACAGGCTCTGCAAAAAATATGCTGTAAAGACCTTCTGCAGCTTCTCCTGCAATGTCAACAAGTTCCTGGTCTTTTGTTGTCTCAGAACCTAGTAATGCGCTTTCTATCCCTAATGTTCTGATTTGTTTTAGTATATTTGGCAGTTCTTTTCTGGCAACAAGCAGGATGACATCAGGATTCTTATATTTTATCTTGGTGAGCTGAGTCCTGAAATCAGAATCACTATTCTCAAAAGCTTCAGCAACAATAACTGCTCCTGAAAATTCACTGCTGAAGGCATCTTTTATTCCAATTCCATAAGGGTCATTGACATATAATATGGCAGCAGTCTTGAAAGCTTTATTCTCTGCAAACTTTGCTAATTCAATACCCTGATATGAATCTGATGGAACAGTCCTGAAAATATAGTCTCCCATTTCTGACAATTGCGGTGTTGAAGCAAGTGTGCCCATAATCAGGGTTTTTGTCGCTTCAGCTATTGGCGCTACTGCTGTTGTCGAGCCTGAACCATCAGCAACAATAACAATATTAAATTTATTTACATTAATGAACTTGTTCATGATTGAAACTGCTTGTTTCGGATCAGCCTGGCTGTCTTCATAAATAAGCTTAATCTGGCGCCCTAATATCCCTTCTTGCTTATTAATTTCTGTCACTGCAAAATCCATACCTTGTTTGGCTGCAAGACCATAGCTGGCTGCTTCACCTGTCAGGGGGGCAATAACACCAATCTTAATTGGGCTTTCCTGCGCAACTTTAGTCGTATGTCCAGATTGACTGCATCCTGCAATTATTATGAAGATGCTGATTGCCAAAATTCCTATCAATATCGTATTTTTGTTTTTCATCCTATAATGCACCTCTATTAGTTATTGGGGAGGAGTAAGTCTTGACACATATATAATCCTTTTTTCTTTATCTTCTTACTTTTGCGTAAAATTTATCATTTCTTTAAGATTTTTTATTAATCTGCCTGTTTTAGAGTTATAATCAGCCATTAAATCATCTCTTTCTTTTTCTAATTCCAGAATCTCTCTAGCTTGTTTAATCATCTCAGGATTGCTCATTAAAGAATTATATTCTTTAATTACATCAATTGTTTTAGTAATGAGCTTTTTATCTTGTTCTTCATTTCTATATAACTGGGATGCGTATCCAAATTCGTAATCAAGACCTGTTTTTTCATACAAATACTTCAACACAGGAATGCGTAATCTATTATATGCATGGCCTCTATAATTAGCATAAAGTTGACTAATCTTCTCCTGCGTTGGAACCTGCCTGCCTTCAATATCAAAATAAGCTGTTAATATCCTTCCTAAATCCACAGACAGATGTGGGGCAAAGTGATTAGAAACATCATCACCCTTGGGATACTTACTCAAATTTCTAAGAATGATAGTATTTGGTGGCGATAATATATAATATATCGTTCCAGTCACGTCCTGTCGTGTTAAAATATCAACACTCTCTAATCCATCGAATTTTCTCAATGATTCTTCGGTAAACTCACTCAAACTTCTGGCTTTGGGAGATAATGCTTCTTTAACCTGCCCATAAGTAATTATTTCTTTAGCCATCAGCTTTTCAAACAGTTGTTCAAAATTTGAAGTTTGACTCATTTTAATATCTTTCTTGAATTTATACTGAGAAATGTCAATACGCCAACCTTAAGGTTGGAGATATAGACATTTCTGGTCGAACTCCCCCCGAAGGATACCCCTACATTTATGTTGGGGAGGAGTTCATTTCTTATCAGTGAGAACGCAGAACACATATATAACTCTTTTTTCTTTATTTTCTTACTTTTGCGTAAAATTTATAAATAATAACCATATCTTCTTGAAATATGGTTCTAAAACTAGATATTAAAGATAAGAAAATCTTAACTTTATTAGATGAGAATGCCCGGTTTTCAAATAGCCAGATTGCAAAAAGAGTAAAGCTCAGCAAGCCTGCGATAGAATATAGGCTAAAAAGATTCGAGAGAAATAATGTCATATTTGCTTATTATGCAGTTATTGATTTCACAAGGTTAGGATATTCTCATTATAAGGTATATTTCAAATTCCAGGATGCAGGATTAGAGGATGAAAAAAGAATCATAGATTATTGGAACAAAGACAATAATTCTATTTGGGTAGCTCAAATAAGAGGTAGATGGGATCTGTCAGTCTCTATCTTAGCTAAATCAAATTTTGAATTTGGTAAAATTTTAAGCAAGTTCATGAATCAATTCTCAGGATTTATCTTTGAAAAAGATGTTCTGCTGACAGAATACTCTCCAATCTATGCAAGAGAATATTTAGCAGAAACAAAATCTTCTGAATTTATCTATGGAGAGCATTTAAGTTTTTATGAATTGGATAGCACAGACAAAAAAATCCTGAAAGAATTAGCGACAAATGCCAGGATAAATATTGTTGATTTGGCAGAAAAAATAAAGCTGACAAGAGATGTAATCAATTATCGGCTAAAGAAACTGATTCAGGAAAAAATTATTCATCAATATAGATGCTATCTTAATCTGCATGAGCTTGGCATTAACCATTATAAGATAATTTTCAGGACAAAGAATTTTGATGAGCAATCAGAAAAACAATTTAAATCATATGTGGTGCAACACAAAAAAGCAACACAATTCCTTAAATTAATTGGTTCATGGGATTTGGAGATTGAATTTGAGACGGAAAATGAAGATGAGCTTTACAGGATTCTTGCTGACATAAGAAAAAGATTCTCAAATATCATCAGGGATTTTGATATCATAAGGATAACTGAGACTTTTAAGTATAATTATTTTCCATTCTGAATTTACAAAATGACAAAGTTTAAAAACAAGTAAGAGATGGGTTGGCTATACTTTAATTTGATTACAAAATGAGAGAAGAAACAAACATCAAAGATAACGTAGATATTGGGATTCCCAGCAAAAACCACACTCCTCTATTAAAAACGCAAAAGTATAGTGTATGTGTGTTGAGCGAGGAGGTAATTGATGAAGGAAATAAACCATTCCAAGACGAAACAGATAATATGGGATATCTGCGCTTTTGCGAAATAGCAAAAGAGAAAGGTATACTGCTGTATATCGCAAATCTGAAAAATTATAATCAGGCAGATGACTCGATCAGGAATGCAAGGACATGGGATGGAGAATGGACTCACAAAGATATTTCAAAAGTTGATTTTGTATATGATAAGTTCCCAATTGCAAGAGACATTGATGGATTAAAAGAATACATCACAAAAAAATATGGAAGAGTAAATAGCCTTGAGTTCGAACATTTATGCAAGGATAAAATGCTCTCATATAAAGTTTTTAATGAGTTTATGTCAAAGACTTTTACGGCAATGTCTCAAGATGAATTTCATGAAGCAATAAAGAATATACCCAGCGAAATGGTAGTCTTAAAACCCATAGATGGTCATGGGGGGGCGGGAATATTTATAGGATCAAAAGGAGAATGTAAGAACAAATGGGAAAATTATCCTGGCGAGGTAATGATCCAAGAGTTTGTCGATTCAAAAGAAGGCATCCCTGAATTAAACTTTAAAGGCATTCATGATTTAAGAATAGTTGTAGTAAATGGTGTCGCATGTTCATGTTTTATCAGAAAACCAAAGTCTGGTTTGATAAGTAATGTTTCTCTTGGCGGAGAAAAAATAAATGTTCCTCTTGAAGATATACCCCTGGGAGCTATTGAGCTTTTTCATAAAGTGGATAAAAAAATCGAAAACCATAACCCAAGAATCTATAGCATAGATATGCTTCGTCAAAATAATGGCAATTGGAAACTTATAGAACTGAATTCAAAACCAGGAATATTCAGAATGGATATGGATGATGAGATACAGAATACTTTCCTGACAAAACTTACAGATGTGATTTTGAATATTTTACAAAAGTAAAAATACTCTTCCCTAATTCTTTAGATTGAACATTTTTGGATTGAATAGAATCCTTTGGTTCTTCGAATAAACTTTTTTGCGATTCTGCATTTTAGTAAAGTTTAAAAACAAATAGAAATAAAAAAACATAATAATGGATGTTTCAAAATTTATTGACTGGTTGAAGGCAGAAGGATTATTTTCAATTGTTGAAGAGTATCATAAGAGTTTTAGCAAAATATTTGAAAAGTGCCTTGCAGCAAAAGATGAGCATATATTGATTATCGGTGATTTTGGATATCCAACAAGGCGTATTGCTCCTATAGTGGCTGGTTGCTATATCATGAGCGCAAAAGAGCTTGGATTGAATGTAAGTCTTGCTGTGCAGGAACCTAAAACTATAAATGAAACAGCTGATGAAGAAATCATAAGCAAGATGTTGTCCCTTCCTGAAAAAAGTGTGATGATACAAGTTCAATCTGGAAAGATAGGTTCGCTTAAACATTTGGGAAAAAGCTTCAGAAGATTTTGCAAGGATAATAAACATAGGTTCATATCAACACTAAGTCTGGGAGATGTTGATACTTATCTATTGAAGCGAGTGATACTTCCCATGATGGTGGATTATGATGAAATGAAAGAAAATCATATGAATCTTAAGAAAATGTTGGATAATGCTAAAGAAGTAAGGATAACAACAAAAGCAGGAACTGATATAATATTTGATATTTGCGGAGCTGAATCAATTTCCAATGATGGCATATACCATGATGCTTCAACAGGGGGGAATATGCCTGCAGGAGAAGTTTATCTCCCTCCTAAGAATTCTAAGGGCAAAGTGGTGATTGATGTAAGTTCAAAAAACGCTTATTCTACTGTAGTAATAGAAAAGCCTATTGTCTTAGAAATTAAGGATGGCAGGGTAATCTCCATCTCTGGTGGAGAAGAGGCAGAACTTTTAGAGAAAAGTCTTCGGGCAGCAGAAGATAAGGCAAAATACCCTGAGAGGATTAGAATTTTAGCTGAATTAGGCATAGGTCTAAATCCAAAGGCTAAGATACTAGGGCTAACAATAGTTGATGAGAAATGCCTCGGCACAGCTCATGTTGCGATAGGATCAAATTACTGGTTCGGCGGCGCCAATAAGACTATAATCCACTTCGACCAGGTATTTAAGCAACCGAGAATATTTGTTGACGGGGAAAGGATTCGGGTTCCTCTATAGGGTTATGATTTTTTTATGCTAATGTGGATTTTGCGTTCTCTCTTTCTTTGTAATAAATAATTTGAAAAAACAAAACATATTTATAATGCATATCATAACATACTCTTATGGCAGATATGAAACAGGTAATAATAGTAAGGCAGGATCTTAAGCTGCAAAAAGGAAAGATGGCTGCGCAGTGCGCTCATGCTGCAGTCGAGGCTGCTCTTAAGTCAGATAAAGACAAGCTGAAAGAATGGAGAAACGCAGGTCAGAAAAAGATTGTTCTAAAGGTTGCGGACGAGAAAGAGCTTTATAGATATGCGCAGGCTGCAAAGGATGATGGTCTGGCTACAGCAATAATCACTGATGCAGGTAAGACACATATAGCTCCTGGAACTACTACATGCGCAGGGATTGGACCTGATGATGAAGATAAGATTGATATCATTACAGGCGAACTTAAGATAATGTGACTTGTTTCTCTTTTTTTCATTTCAACTTTGCCAGTTTCCTCATTCGCATAATACATCTGAATAATAGCTCATTTTATACTCAGAAATGTCAATAC
>JAGLGH010000165.1 GCA_023144115.1 Nanobdellota archaeon
TTTATGTTGGGGAGGAGTTCATATCGCCTTTCAAAAATAATTTCAGAATTTAGAATGGGTACTACTTAAATAAAATTAATCCTCAAGTTTCTTATCAAAAACGGAACATTTAAATAATCTCTGAGAGTTAGATGTAATTATGGTAATCTCAAAATTAGATATGCTGGACAAGAAAATAATCACCGCCCTGAACCATGATGCAAGGGCAAGCTATTCATACATTGGCAAGAAAGTCCGCTCTTCTAAGGAAGTTGTGAATTATAGGATCAAAAGATTGATGAAAGAAGGCATAATCAGGGAGTTTGTCACAATCTTTGGCTTTGGTTACTGGGCTCACAAGGTTCTGCTGGTATTCGAGAGAATCGGGGTGCAGGAAGAAAAGAAAATTATTGATTATCTCATCAGACACTCGAATACAAACTGGGTAACGCCATGTTCAGGCAATTGGGATCTTGTTTTTGCTATAATGGCGAAGGATCCTGCTCATCTTGATAAGATATTAAGAGAGATTTTGGGAGAGATAGGGGAATATGTGCAGGACTACAAAATTGCGACAAGCATAGGCTCTGAGACCTTTGGGCATACTTATATTCTTGGTTCAGTCAAGGAGCCTAAAAAGATTAAAAGAAATATTGAAGGCAAGCTTGAATTTGATGAGAAGGATAAGCAAATAGCAAAACTCCTCCACACAGATGCCAGAGCGAGATTGATAGACATCTCTACAAAGACAGGAATTCCTGTGGATACTGTTAAATATAGAATAAAGAAGATGGAAGATAATTTTATCATTAAGAGATACAGGCTTATCCTTGATCCTGCTAAACTTGGATACAACAGGTACGAGATATTTATTCGCTGCATCAACTTATCAGATGCTGTAATCAGTAAATTCAGGGAATATGCAAAGCAGAATCCAAATATTGAATATTTCAGCAAATGCGTGGGCAGCTGGGATATTGAGTTTACTGTTCATTTTAAGACAAGCGTGGAATTTAGGAATTTTGTTATGGAAGTCAAGAAAGAATTTGGCAGCCATATCAAAAAGTTTGAGAGCATAGCATTGTTTGACACATGTAATTTTATTTATTTTCCTGTAGAATTGCAATTAGATAGATTGACAACTAAGTGACTAAAAACCAAAGAAACAAGAAAAAATAAATAATAGAAAAAACAAAAAATCAGGTATTTACTTGAATAAGAACCTTACTATAATCCAGATTATACCCATAAGGATAGCAAGATTCAGCACAACAAGCAGGACAATAAATAAGGAGCTGTCTCTGAATGATTCTGTAATCTCTACTGCCTGAGCAGTTACTGTGACAGGTTCAGCAGGTGTATCTCCAATTGTTATGTCTGGAATCTGAGGAGTTTCTATAATTATTTCAACATAATCCTCTTCTTCTTCTTCTTCCTCAACCTGAGCTATTTCGCAGTCTTCTACTATAAGATTAACTCTTTCAAGATCTGAAATTGTGTCGTCGTAAAATGTCTTTACATCAAGAATATATACTCCTGCTGCTACATCATCGTCAATGTCAATCTCAAAGTTAAGAGTTCTTTCAGAATCATCATCACCTGGATCTTCATCAAGTTCGATTTCTATTCTTTGCAGGTTAATTCCAAGTGCAGTGTTAGTGACTGTTACTTTAACATCATCCTCATATCTTTCTCCCATATTAAGAATATCCACAATAAGGTCTGTTTGCCTATGGCATTCCAGGATGTTTTGTGTCAAGTAAGCTTTGTCAACGATAACTTTATGTTTTTCTCTTTCAACGACGAGACTGAATTCTTTTGATATAGAGATGTCATTTCCATTCTCATCTTCAGCTTCAATATCAATATAGACTGTGTAAGAATCAGATTCAGCTTTCTTTGGTACTGTGAATTCTATTGTGATTGATTCTGAATCGTCAGGTTTGATATCAAAGTCATCAGCTTCTTCTTCAAGCTCATCTCCATCGTCAATATCATCAATTATAATTATGACTTCAACATTTTCGATTTCTACATCTCCATCATCATCATCGTCTGAATAGAGATTCTCCAGCTTAATATAAAAAATGACTGTATCTTCTGGTTCTGCTTCAACATCAATTTCATATCCATCTTCTTCATCCTGGATGTTCTTATCGTATTTTCCGCCTACTTTCACATCAAGATCATCAATCCTAAGTTGTGAAACATAAAGGTTTACAGGTACACTTTTGTCGCTAAGATTTGTCGAAGTGA
Organism: Nanobdellota archaeon; assembly: GCA_023144115.1. Classification (GTDB taxonomy): domain Archaea; phylum Nanobdellota; class Nanobdellia; order Woesearchaeales; family JAGLGH01; genus JAGLGH01. The sequence continues at coordinate 2,236 of JAGLGH010000165.1, forward strand.
AGTTTAAGTATCCTGTTTGTTCTCCGCCAATATCTTTAGGAACAACAAATTTGAAAGTAACTTCTATTGAATCATTTGCTGGTATAGTAAATACCTGTGTAATGCTACCATTATAGGTATATGTTACTGGAGCATCATGCATATCAGATTCTCCTTCAAATTCAATTGTGCCAATTCCATTGATTATAATACTATTATTTGCATCATAGTTGGTCAGTGTTATTATTCCTGTGATTGTTGCTGTTCCTGTAACATCTATGGTTGATGCATCATTGTTTGTGGCTGAATAATCAGCACTGACGCCCAAAGCCATAATGCAAAGCATAAGCACAGCAATCAAAAATTTTTTTACCATCTTTTTAGTGCCTCCTTAGTTTGTTGGATTGGTTATGTCCTAGAATCATTATTGATAATAATCTAGGCAAATAGCTATTTACCTTCCCTCTTTTTTGATATGATTTGTCAGTAGTATCAGGTTATATTTAAATGTTTCGGTAGTCACCACTTTAGTATAGTATATCACACAGTTTGCTAAGTAAACTGGTGATGAGTGGTTGTATAGGGTGTTGGTGAAGAGAATTGTGAAAAATTTGAAATGAAAAGAAACTAATTATGAGATTATTGCGGAACAAGATAAAGTTCTACTTTATCAATATAAGCATCCCAAAGTCTTATTGACATCTCTCCATCATCCCAATAGCTGTCATCCAGGGATACTTCTATCCAGCCTTCAAAACTGTCAGCAAAGGAGGCAGAGCCGCCGCAGGGAGGATCGCTGTCCTCGCATTCTGAATTATCTTTATAATTATCATATACTTTATAATGGTGCCAGTCAGCTGAATGCTCAGCTCCTTTCAAATAGAACCTCAAAGTAGCATCATATAATGCTGAATCATATCCATCTATACTGAACTGCACAGCAAGACCATCAAATTCCTTTTTTCCTGATCCTGTCAGATAATAGTCTTTCTTTACGCCACCGCACGGGTCAGGTGCCCAGTTGCTGTCAAGAGCTGCAACAGTGCTTGTAGCTGTGCATTGCCCTGTCCCTTCATTCTGATAGCTTTCTGCTAAAGATGGAATCAATGTTATTGGGCTAAGCCCAGTGCTTTCATTGCCTTCTTCTTCACCACTACTTTCTTCTTCTCCTTCTTCCTCAGCACTGCTGCTTTCTTCTGCCCAAGCACTGTCAGGCTGGATTTTAGAATTAAGAGTTCCTGTAAGAGATTTTGTAAGACCTGTTAGTTTTTCAGTGTAGCCAATGGATATGTCTGCATCGAACCTGTCGCCAGAACTGCCAAAACTGCATCCTGTCTGATTTATGGTTATAGTCTTGCTGTTCTTCAGGCTTTCATTGATTCCTGAAATTAAACATCCGCTTACATTGACACTATTGAGTTCTATGTCCTTGCCGAAATTATTTGTCAGCACAAGCGCAAAGCTGTCAGAAGTAATCTTGAATCCTGTGCAGGTAATGCCTGTAGAAAGTGTGCATCTTTCAGGCAGGAATTTGTCAGGACTCAGCACTCCAAAATATGCAAGAGCCCCGATTGCAGCAAGCACAACAAGAATTGCCCA
>JAGLGH010000166.1 GCA_023144115.1 Nanobdellota archaeon
TGCTTTTTCATAAGCTGTTTTAAGCATGCAAAGAATATAAGGTTGTTAGAAGATATGACAAATCTCTGCATGACATCATTCAATATTGAAGAACTTTTGCATATAGAACGTCATCTGAAGCATGAACTCAAAACAAGAATAAGGAAATTCTTCCATAAAGCAGACAATCTTTCTGTTCTTGATATCAATGTCCTGCCAGGGGAATGGGATAAGGAGAGGTCATTTGTGGCTGAGGTTGATCAAGAACTGCTGAAGCATGTGCATGACCCAAGTGATGCTGTCCTGATTGCTGCGGCAATAAAGTTTAAGTCGCAGGTTATGACAAAGGACAAACATCATCTTTATACATCTGATCTTGCTAATTTTCTTCATAGATATGATGTCAGGATTGAGAAAGATTTCTGTAAGGATTAAGAGTTAGAAAACTAAAATTATTTGACTTTATAAACGATTAAAACCCTTTGGGTAAAGTCTTATCTTCTTTTTCTTTGGTAATTTTCCTGAAACTTATCCCTCTCACATCTGTTTGTTCCAGAATAATATCAATTCCAGTCTTGTCATAGAAAAATACTCTTGTTTTTGGCTCTTCCGTCTGCCTGTCTGGGGTACCGAACATGCGGTAAGCATCGTACTTTGTCATGTTTAGGAATTTTGTGCTGCCTCTTAGAAATGGATTGAATGGCTTTAGTATTGTTATCCTTTTTATTATATTTTCTTCAATGTTGAATATAAGACCGATTCCCTTAATCCCTATAGATTCGCCATATTCAGAGTTGAATATAGTGTTATTATCATAAGCAGTAAGTTCATCTGGGTTTCCAAGAGTCTCAAGCATAAAGTCGGCAGAATCTCCTACCTTTATATCAAGAACTTTTATTTTATCTGCAGTAAGGTTCTCAATTGCGAATATATCTGTTTTAGTTATCTCATAATAGATACCTGCATCTTTAGTTTCCTCAGATCCAGGTGAATTATTGTCTTCAGTTGATGATGTATTGTCCTTTAACTGAACTGTACTCTGAAAGCATCCGCATAATGCAAGCGATATGGCTAAAGCTAATATTGCTATGAGTGTAAGATTTAGGGTCTTGTTGTTCATGTTGATATTTCTAATTAAACGTGTGACTTATAAATTTTATGTAAGATTTGATTCCTAATAATGTATAATTTACTACTGATTCAGAGAGACTAACCTATAGATTTAAATATTAATTATATATTCTTATTAGTAAAATGATTGAAAAACTACAAAATTTACAATACAGAAGGCATATGAGATTATTGATTAAATGTAAGGATAGAATTAGGGATTATAATCCATCAAATTCTTATGATCCACTAAATTTGAGGATAGATTCTGATTTAGAATATTCAGATAAATTTATTGAATTAAGTGGTCGTGGAGTCGAACATGGGAAAAAGGCTTTACAATTAGTACAGGTTGTTCAAAAAGGTCATCCTAAATATATTAATCAATTATTGGAAAATCTTGAAGGATTTAATGAAAATGAAAAAAAGATTAATGAGTCTCTAAGATATATAAAAGAATTCAATTCTAATACTCTTAGGGTATTAGAGTCTTATAGAGCCTTATATACGAATATACAGATGAATATACGAATGAATAAATTATAAGATTTTAATACTAATATGAACTTCTGTTTTTCTTGATAAATATGAAATTAATATTGTCTCCAATTCTTATTGACTTGCAAATCCATAAACTTTAAATATCATCTCATTTATCTATTTTTAGTTAATCATTTTGAAATGGGTACAGATTTAATTAAGATTGGTACAAATTTAATGATTTATCCTGTTAAAATAAAAAATAAGGGAGATGATATTTTTGGCAAAAGAAAAAAAAGCAAAAGAAGATAAAAATATGAAAAAGCCTGAAGAAAAAATTATAGAAGAAGATGTTAAAGAAGTTATAGCAGAGGTTAAAGAAGAGGCTAAAACCGAGGAAACTGCAAAAACAAAAGACAAGCCTAAAGAAGAGGATGTTAAAGAAGAGAATGTTAAAGATGAGGCTGTTAAAGATGGCTCTGTTAAAGATGAGGCTGTTGAGCAGGATTCAAAATCTGAAAATATTAATGACAAGAGTTCAAAAAAGGTATGGCTCTATGCTGTTATTCTAATTGGACTTGCGCTTATTGCATTCGGGTGGAATTATACTCATAATAATGGAGATACAATGCCTGGTGATTATAGTGATTTAGAATTCTCAAAATCAGGATCTGCAAGGCTTGAGTTCTATGTTATGAGCCAATGCCCATACGGAACTTTGGTAGAAGATAGTATAATTGATGTGCTTGAGACAATGGGTGATACTTTAGATTTCACTATAGATTACATCGCAAGTGATTTGGGAGATGGAGAGTTTAGCAGTCTTCATGGGCAGCCAGAAGTTGATGAGAATATCAGGCAGCTGTGTGCTATGAAGTATAATCCTGATGAATACATGGACTTTATAATCTGCCAGAATAAGGATATTATGAATGCTGACAAGACATTTAAGAAATGCGCTGATTCAGCAGGACTTGATTATGAGTCTGTCAATTCATGTTTTGAAAGCGGAGAAGGAGCTGATCTTTTGTCAGAATCAGTTAAAAAGGCTGAGGCAAGAGAAGCAAGAGGAAGCCCAACTATTTATCTGGATGGTGAAGCATATAGTGGAAAAAGGGATTCAGATTCATTCCTGAAAGCTGTCTGTGTTAAAGTAGAGCATCCTGCATGTACAGGACTGCCAGTATGTTCTGATGATATAGATTGTCCTGCTAAAGAGGGAAAGATACCTAAATGCCTTAATCCTGGAACTGAAGAGGCTGAATGCAGTTATGTTGATTCAACAAAAGTATATATGGTCGTATTGAACGACAAGGAATGCAGCACATGTGATACAACAAGGATTGTAGAGGTAACAGAGCAGCTTTTCCCAGGAGTTGAGATTGAATATGTTGATATCAGTTCTAAAAGTGGCAAAGCTGTTGCTGACATGTATGATGTAGTATATCTGCCTGCTTACATATTGACTAAAGAACTTGAAGATACAAACACCTGGCAGGAGAATCTGCAGGTGAGAGGAGCATTTGAGAAAGTCGGCGAAAACTATAGGCTGCTTGATGCTGCTACAGGAGCAATCTGGGCTGTAGATGAAGAAAAAAGAGAAGAACAAGAGGAACTATTAAGTAATTATCCTGATGAAAACCTTAAAGTTTTAGGCTATGATTCAGATAAGCCAAGGCTTGATTATTTTGTCATGGCTTTCTGTCCTTATGGGGACCCAGCAGATGAGGTTGCATCAGAATTATATAATCTATTTGGCGACAAAGTAGAGATTGTACCGCATTATATCATTAGCGTATCTGGTGGTAAGATTCAATCATTGCATGGTGAGCAAGAAGGAAATCAGGGTGTAAGAGAGCTTTGCGCTCTTGAAGAACTTGGCTATGAGGATTTCTTCAAATTCACTTTAGAAATCAATAAAGATCATAAAAATAGAACATGCGGTCCAAGTAATGCTGATACTTGCTGGGAAAGCGCAGCTCAAAGAGTAGGTGTGGATATTGAAGCAATAAGCGATTGTGAATCTTCAGGAAAACTGGATATTGCAGGGGAACAGGATGCTATAATAAAGAAACTCCTTACTGTAGATAGCAGGACAAGACAATTAGTAATGCCTCGTGCATCACCTACATTTCTGATTAATGGGGAAACATATAGTGGCGGCAGGGATCCTGAAAGCATAAAGAATGCTTTGTGTCAATTATTTGAAAGTGCTCCTAAAGAATGCAGTTCAATAATCTCTGCTTCTTCAGCAGCTCCTGAGGGTAGCTGTTAGACAAAAAGAGTTTATTTTTTTCTTTAATTTTTTATTTGCTTCTTTTTTATTGGTTCAATTTAACGAAAGAATTATATAGTCATTATTTATGAAATAATTTATATGACAGAAAAGAAGATGGAACATGTAGTTCAACGCCTTAGGCTTGAGTTTGAAGAGAGAAAAAAGATAGAGAAAAAGCTGAAACAAAGATTGAAATTTGAAAAAACTGTTTCTACTGTCTCATCGCGATTCATTGCAGTAAAGAATATCAATACAGCTATTAATTATACACTTAGGGATATTGGCAGATTGAGCGGAGCAAGCCGAGCTTATATTTTTTTCTTCAGCAAAGATGGGAAAACAATGAGCAATACGCATGAATGGTGCAGGAAAGGCATATCTCCCCAGATAAAAAATCTTCAGAATATTCTTTCTAACAGCCTGCCTTGGTGGGTAGCTCAGTTGAGAAAAGGCAATACAATCCATATAACTGATGTATCAAAAATGCCGAGAGCAGCAAAGGCTACAAAAAAGCTGCTGGAAAGTCAGGATATCAAATCCCTGCTTGTCATTCCTGTATCCACAGGAGGAAAATTAGTAGGGTTTGCGGGATTTGATGATGTTGCAAAGGCAGGAGAATGGAATGATGACGACCTCATGCTCCTTCGCATATGCTCTGAAATTGTCGGCAAGGCTCTTGAATCTAAAAGAGTTAATGACAAATTAAAGGAATCTGAGGAGAAATTAAGGATATTATTTAATACAGCTAAAGATGCTATATTCATTAGTGATAAAACAGGAAGATTCATAGATGTCAACAAAGCTGCCTGCAAAGCGCTTCGCTATAGCAAACCAGAATTGTTAAAACTTAGCAATAAGGATATTGATGCTAATCCCAGAGGTTTTAATGAATTTAAAAAAATAAGAGATGGCAAAATAAAAGAATCAAAGTTTGAGATGAAGCAGCGCAGGAAAGATGGAACATATCATTATGTAGAGATTGTGGGCAGTTCCTTCAAAAGCAGAGGACAACAAGTCTTCCAGGCGATTGCTCGTGATATAACAGAACGAAAGAAAGCAGAAGCGCAGATAAGGGAATCTGAGAAGCAATTCAGAGTGCTGGCAGAGGAAAATCCTTCTATGATTTATATTCATGATTTTAAGGGCATAGTATATGCCAATCAGAGAGCAGTTGATGTTATGGGATATACGCGCGAAAAGGGCTGTTCTAAAAATTTTGATTTTATGAAGCTGGTTGCGCCAGAGTTCAGGCCGGATATAAGAAAATTTGTAATTAAGAACATGGCAGGCAAGGAGATTGAGCCATTTGAATGCGTCCTAATAACTCAAAAAGGCAAAAGGATAGATGTTATCATTACAACAAAATTGATTCAATATCGAGGAAAACCTGCTGCGCTTGGTATGGTTACTGATATAACAGGCAGAAAGAAAGAAGAAGCTAAGATTAAAGGATATGCAAGAGAACTAGAAACAAAGGTCAAGGAAAGAACAAAAGAGCTTAGCGCAAAGATTGATGATCTCGAAAAATTTCATGATCTTGCGGTAGGCAGAGAACTTAAGATGATTGAGTTGAAAGGGCAGATAAAAAAGCTTCAGAAAAAGCTGGACGAGAAAAAGCAGGACTAATCAATTTATATAATAAAACACTTTTTCATGAGTCTTGACTTGTCTAAAAGTTTTTTCATCAAATTCTATCCTGAATAATTCCATACCAATAAGTTTAAAAAGGTTAGCCTAATTACCATATTAATAGATTGGGGCTATAGGGTAGCTTGGACCATCCTTTCTGGTTTGGGACCAGACGACCCCGGTTCAAATCCGGGTAGCCCCATGTTACAAGACCCTAAATCAGGTTTAGAAAATGATTTATATTTGGGCTTGAGCGAAGCGAAACCCATGAAGGTGCCAGCTGACTTCTCAGCTGGTGAGAATCTGGGTAGCCCCATGTTACAAGACCCTAAATCAGGTTCAGAAGATGTTTAGTTTCTGAGCGTTTCAGTTGTGAAATATGGATGTGAGATAAAATGGCAGTGAATAAGAAAGCAGGTTCAACAAAAAGATATGGTGCAAGATATGGTAAAAGGCTTAAAGTCAAGGCAGGTCTTATCGAAAACCAGTATAAGCAAAGGCAGAAATGTCCTTACTGCAGAAAGGTTGGAGTGAAAAGGGTTGCTATAGGCATTTGGGGATGTGGCAAATGCGGAGCTAAGTTTACTGGGAAAGCATATTCAATGGGAGTAAAATAAAAATGACTGTATACAAATGTTTTTCATGTAATAAGGAGATTTCTCAAGAACAAATGGGCAAAAGAGTGCGATGCCCTTACTGTGGCGGCAAGATATTATTTAAGCCAAGGACTAAGAGTAATAAAATAAAAGCAAGATGAAATATTCGGCGGAGATACGAGTGCATGACAATATTGAAAGTAATATTGAAAAACTTTATAAGTGCCTTATGCCTGAAATTCATGAAAGAGGCAGAGGCTCAGTCGATATTGAGAAAAAGGATAAGAGGCTTGACATAAACATTCATGCAAAAGATTCTGTGGCACTGCGCGCTATTATGAATTCAACAACGCAAATGCTAACAATATTTGAAAATATAGGGAGAATAAGTGATGAAAATGGACATGGATAAAGGAACACAACAAAAAATTTCAAAACTCCAGCTTTTAGAACAGAACATGCAGACATTTCTTGTGCAGAAACAACAAATTCAGTCGCAGCTTGTTGAAGTGGATTCTGCCTTAAAAGAGATTGAAAGCACTGATAAGGCATATAAAATTATTGGCAACATTATGATAGCTTCTAAAAAGGATGAGCTTAAGGCTGAATTGGATCAGAAGAAAGAAACACTTGGCATCAGGCTAAAATCAATCGAGAAACAGGAAGAAAAGCTCAGGGAGCAATCTAAGTCTCTACAATCAGATGTATTAGACTCTATGCGTCAAGAAGAGAAACAGGAAGGGGGTAATTGAAATGCCAGAGAGTATAGAAGAAATTAAGGCTTGTATCAATGAGCTTAGAGGAGATTCTTCAACACCTAAAAATGTGTGTAATAAAGTAGGAGCGGTGCTTGCGCTTTTAGAATCTGATGGGGACATGTCTATCAATGTTAGCAAGGCATTGAATATTCTTGAAGAGTTGTCAGATGATATCAATATAGAATCCTTTACAAGGACGCAACTATGGAATTTAGTCAGCCTGCTCGAAAGAGTTGCTTAAAATAAAAAACTTTTCCACCAGTCTTCAAATGGTAGCAAACTTTTTTAGTTAACTATTCTCTTTTTCGCTTTCTTTATTTTTGCCAGAATTTGAGTGGAGTTTGACAATCTTTGATTTTACAAGATTAGAATTTGGCACAAACAGGATGTCGCCATTTTTTGTTTCTATTTTAGTTGTGTTCAATTGCACTTCTATGATTTTTCCTTTTATCTTATCTATCTTAATGATATCTCCTTTCTCAACAAATTTTTTTTGTGTTATGTATATGCCTGCAATCATATTTGGGATGAAATCCTTGATTGCGAGGAATAAAGAGATGATGATAATAAGCATCACTCCTCCTGCAAGAAGGTTAAATGCGACAGCGCTGATGTTAAGCTTTTCAAGCGCAGCGATGATAAATATGAAGTATATGAAATAAGTTATGGTCTTTGAAATTATTTCAGCGATTGAAACCTTTATTCCAGTTGTCTTCTCTATGATTTTATTGAGTTCAATCTCTTTGAGCACTTTGAGTATTATCTTGCCTGCTATGCGTCCAAGGATGAAGCCCAAGAGAAGAATTACTATTGCCACTACAAGCTTTGTAAATATTTTTTCAAATGCTGTATACAAATAATTAAATGTTTCTATGAAAAATTCTTGCATAATTCTTAGAATAAAGCTTTGGATTTATATATTTTGTTATTAATTCTGTTATCTTCTCAATTTCATTAATCTTAGCTATCTCTCGTCTCAGCTTGCATGAATCAGGCAGGGTGCGAGTGAATTGCTGCGCTTTAGTCTTGAGATCATTTAATGATAACATATTAAACTTCTCTGCAAGTTCAGCATAGCGCATAAAATCAGTAATTTTTTGTGAGTTGTTCTGTTCAATTATTGTTTTATTGGTCGTAAGATATGTGTTTGTTTGCTTAAAGATGTAAGGGTTCCCTCTTGCAGCGCGGCCTATCATGATATAATCACATCCAGTTCTGTCCAGCATCCTTGCAGCATCAGGTGCATCCTTTATATCACCATTGCCTATTATAGGGATATCTATGTTTTCCTTGACTTTTCTTATGATATCCCAGTCAGCATCCC
>JAGLGH010000167.1 GCA_023144115.1 Nanobdellota archaeon
GCTTGTAGAATATGTCCAAAACAGGTTTCTTCAAGAGCATCTCTTAAATCTAATGTATCTCTCTCTTTTACATAATCCAAGAGAGCATCTTGATCTTGAGGATTAAAAATACTTGATTTATACTTTGTACCTGCTGGTACAACTTCACTTGTCATTCTAATTAATGATTTGTAGATTCCTTGATTAGAAACTCTCATGAACTCAGCAACCCCTGCTTGATAAAGTGTATCTCCTAAATCCCTTAAATCAGGTATAAAACCGTTACTTGATCTATCTTCAGCATCAGAAATATATATTGTTCCGATGGTATTTTTACAGGGTATTTCTATAACATACCTCTTACTATCTTTTCCAATAATGTATTGTCCATTTAATGATATAATTAAATCTATTAAGGTCATAATGATGGAAATTCACTAAGATTTATATTGTTTTCTGGATGAATGAACGTAATTAACGCCCAAACTTCTTAATGTTTTTACTGTATGGCTCTTGGAGTTTGAGAGAGAATTCCCTAAATCCCAACATCAAACACAATCCCGGCAAAAAGCTTATATACATTCAGACAATCCATAATCATCATGAGAAAAGCAATATTTCTATGCAGCATTATTATCATAATATTAATTCTTATGCCAATATGCTTAGCAAAGCATGGGAACCTTAAGCTGCTTGCAGTCCAACATGAAAATGGAAACTTGTCTGGAAGCATAGCAGATCTTCATCTTGAGCTGAGTCCTGGCAGAGGGAGGGTTTTTGTGGATACATTTCCTCTGGCAAAGCTGGATACGCAGGTTTCAACAAGACTTGCAAAAGAGGTTGCCTGCAGTTATCTTGATATAAATTGCGATTCTTTTGATTTTTTTTATACAATCAGGGCTCAGTCTCCTATAATTGCAGGACCAAGTGCAGGAGCAGCTATAACAATCCTTACAATAAGCCTATTAGGCAATATTGACATATCAGAGGAAGTTACAGTCACTGGCACAATAAATTCAGGAGGAATAATTGGACCAGTAGGAGGGATAAAGGAGAAGATAATGGCAGCTAGTGAGGATGGCCTCACAAAAGTGCTTATACCAATGGGAGAAAGGTACATAACCCAAGAGGAGAATCTTATCAGCAATATCACTAGAATTGCTGAAGAATATAGTGAAGAAAATATAAATGCAAGTGATGAGAATATAACTGGGAATGAGGATATAATTGGGAATGATGGGAATGTAACTGCAAGTGATGGGAATATAGAGGAAAGTGAGGATATAACTGAAAGTGATGAAAATATAACTGAAACTGAAGAAGACATATTACTTGAAGAGATAGATCTTGTTGAGTTCGGCAGAACTTTGGGCATTGAAGTAAAGGAGATTTCTGATATTGAAGACACACTGTATGAATTTACAGGACAGCAATATGAAAAATATAACCAAAGCATAAAGATAGATGCACAATATAAGCAAGTGATGAGCAAGCTGGCATTAGAACTCTGCAAGAGAAGCGATTCCCTGCAGGAAGAGGCATTAAGCCTACAGACAGAGATTGATGATCTTGACGAAAAATACCAGATATTGTATCAGGTATTTATCAATCTAACCAAAAAAAGCAAGGAGGCTTTTGAAGAAGAACGATTCTATTCATCTGCAAGCTACTGCTTTGGCGCAAATGTGAAGATGGGAGAGATTGTACTGGCACTGCAAAATGAATCTAATGAATTACTTAAAGAAAGAATAGAAAAGATTGAGAAAGATATTGAAGGATTCAAAAAACCTGAATACAAGACAATCACAGATCTTCAGGCATACATGGTTGTTGAGGAAAGGATGAATGAAGCAAAAAGGTTTCTTGAAAAAAGCAGGCAGAATCTGGCAATAGGGGAAACTGATAATGCCAGGTATAATCTCGCCTATGCAATAGAACGAAAATTCAGCTCTTATGCTTGGAGTGTTTTCATAACAGGCGAAGGCAAAACATTCAGGCTAAGCCAGGAAGACATATCTAATTCATGCCAGAAGAAATTAAGCGAAGCTGAAGAGAGATACCAGTATGTCAACCTTTTCATGCCTGGTTATCTTGTGAATATAAGAAAGAGAATTGATGATGCATATTCAGATTTCAACAATGAGAATTATGAAGCCTGCCTTTTCAAGGCTGCTAAAGCAAAAGCTGAAGTTGATGTCATACTGAGCGTGTTCGGTGTTGAAAAGAAAAACATAGATAATCTAATTGAGAGGAAACTGGAGATTGTGCAAAAAAATATAGTAAAACAGGCTGAGAAAGGAATTTTTCCAATCATAGGGTTTAGCTATTATGAATACGCTAATGAACTCAAGGAGAGTGATCAGATCTCCACTCTGCTTTATAGTGAATATGCTCTGGAGATGAGCAATCTGGATATATATTTTCCTGAAAAACATACAATCACTTTTACAGACCAAGACAAGAGAGAGATGGGAATATTCTTAGTAGGAATTGGAGCAGGGATGCTAGTAGGAGTAATCATGATGATTGTAGCAAAGAAGAAGAGGAAAAAAGTTAAATAAAACAAACCCAAGGAAACAGCTCAGCAAGCTGAACTGTCCCCTCAGGAAAAAGAGGTGATTTTGATGCCCTTTTATAAAAAAAAGGTTAAAAATCCCTGCAGATAGCAGGAAAACTGCCATCTGCATAGGGAAAAGAGGTGATAGATTGTGAGTATGCCCCCTTTTTAAAAAAGGACATAGAATGCCCTAATTTGTTATTACTCTGGAATAGTGTGGACCTATTTAAATGTTTCTATTTTGATAGTATTTAAGAGTAGTTACACTAAACTGGTTTTTATATATATGTTGTAAATTGAACAATTAATAATACATAAGGCTATTTCATTATAACTCAATCTGATGAGAATCTTGGATTTTTAGTTAATGAAAATATTTCTATTTTACATTCATCTGTTCTACATTTATCTATAACCTGCTTAGCAATCTTGGTTTCAATTATTTTTAATCTTAATATTTTACTGATATCACTTTCAGAAAGATCTTTTTTATTATATTCATCTTTAATCTTGTTAATAATATAACTATTTTGCATTTCAAAATAGAATTCACCCATTTCATACATTGTATTGTAAATATCAAGATGATTGAATACATTGACATTCGCCTGATTAAATAATGGGCTATATTTCCCCGGATAAAGATTAAATGGATCCCACATCCTAAAAAGATATTCATTTTTATCTTTATCTATTGTCTTTGGCAGTTGCAGATAAACCTGCTCAATATTATTTTGAAGATTTTGCATGTGTTCTGCAACAGTTTGTGTCCCATCATAAAAAGAGGAATTATTTATCTTATTTGATTTAATCCATTTATATTCTTCAAGAGTGATTTTAATTGAATCGTGAATATAATAGATATCAAAATTTGACATAACAAAAACCCATAGATTATTAGCAAGATCCAAATAAACCCTCCCACTATGAAAATAAGATAATTTTTGTTGCCAATTCAGTGGCATTTCTGTATGCCTATCAATAATTTGTTTGTAAATGTAGTAAAATTCCGCATTTAGTTCCTTGCCTATTCTTGTATCTCTCAACTCTTGATCTTCAAATTCAAAGACATTGTGCATTATGGCTTCTTCAAATGATTCTTGAGGGAGAATAAAAATGGTTTTTTCTGGAACCTCAGCAATTATGAGCTTACCTCTACCTTCCCAATCATAAGAGCCTTTTAAAGAGACCTGGTCTTCCAATCTCGTCTCAGGATTAAAAGACTTATTCTTACAGTTTAGATTAATATCGCAGTCGTAAAATATCATACCAACATCTTCAAACTCCCATTTTGAATGTATGAACCGCCCATCTATTACTAAAAATATAGATATTCTTAAATTATCATATTCCTGCAATTTAGCCAATTCCAAATATCTGCTACTTGATTCATAAATGGTTTTTGTTTCTAACTCTGTATCAGATATCCCTGAATAAGCTTTATCTACATAAATTACACCAATAATGGCTATAGTAACCAAGCTTATCAATAAAAAAAGAACATATATTATTAAGGTTGTTTTAATTACTGATTTATTTATGTTCTCTCCTTTCTTTCCAAAGCATTTTTTAAGCAAACCAATTAATATTAATTGGTATGACAGGATAAATATAAGGATTATCGGGCTTAATATGAGATTCAATGTTAATGCAGATATTGTTCCAATTAATGGAAAAACTCCATAAGCTATAATTAAATATGAAACAAAAGCAAGAGTAATTGCAAAAATTATACTCATCAAGAATGTTAAAAACAATGATTCTAAGCTATATTTTTGTTTTGATTTAAAATAATATATTAATGTATGAATTAAAACCAGAGATACTATAATTGGTATCCATAATGCATTAATATGAAAAAATGATACTGCCATACAAAAAATTAAGATTAAATAAAGAACAAATCTGTCTTTGTATTTCTTATATGTCAAATTTATAATATAAGCAAAAGCCACAAGAATAATTAAAAAATAAATCCCTTCTTTAAAGGTATCAAATGAATAGGACAAAAAAATAAATGAAGCTAAAAACAAGATTATTATTGGAAGTGAAATTGATTTAATATAATTAATCAAAGAAAAACCATTGATTTTTGTTTCAGAAGATAATTTTACAGCTTCATCAACATCCTTCTTTAAGTATCCTTGTTTAAGGAGATATTCTCTTAATTGCCGCTCAGAATAACCTTGCGCTTCTTCACTTTTAATCCAATCAACTAATTGCTTGTTTACCATTGAAACCTCTTTTTTAAACTAAAAAAAGTTTATACCCGAAAATGCCTTAAATATAATATATAGTACTACTGCTACTCCAAGGATGGCAAGAATTATAACAATAAGTCCGCCATAAGGATTTATTTTTATCCATTTCTTAATATGATAGATATAGGAATTAATAAATCTTTCTAATTTGATTTTATATTGCAATTACCGGAAAAATTTCGGATTATAACAGGTAAAACTTATAAAACCAGAACTAAGATTGTCATAAATGCGCAACTCTAATAGAAGAAAGAATCTTAATAAAGAAGGTATAATAATGGGAATATTCATGGTAATATGCCTATGCATTCTTGAGCAGGGGCTGGCTAGCCTGGATAATCAGGAGAATCAGGTATATGGAAGCAGCCAAAGACCAATAATCTATTTCTGCCCTCAAGACAATTGCAGCTATCATCTTGCTTCACTCATAGCTGAGGCAAACAATTCAGTTCACTGTGCATTCTTTGATATCAAATTAAGAGAAGTGCTGGGCAGCCTTGCAGATAAATCAAAAAATGCAGATGTAAAGCTTGTGATTGATAATGAAAACAAGAGAGGACTGGTTGCAGGAAATGTTTTATATGACACATCTGCACAGTTAAGTCACAACAAATTCTGCGTGATTGACAGAAAGATTGTCTGGACAGGATCATTTAATCCTACTGAAAGGGGCAATACAAAAAATAATAACAATGCAGTTGTCATCTATTCGGCGCAGCTTGCAGAAAATTATGAGAAAGAGTTCTCAGAGCTGTGGAAAGGCGATTTTGGGAAAGGTGAGAAGACAAAAATAAAAATGATAAATATTAGCGGGATGATTATGGAGAATTATTTCTGTCCAGAAGATAACTGCGCTGCAAAAGTAATCAATGAGATTAGAAAGGCGAAAGAAAGCGTATATTTTATGACATTCTCATTTACGCATGAGGGTGTGGCAGATGCTCTCCTTTTTCTTGATAAGGATATAGAGATTAAAGGCATATTTGAGAAATCACAAGGAGGGAGCAAATATTCGCAATTCAGAAGGCTTCAAGAATTCGGATTAGATGTGATAAAAGACTCAAATCCATATAACATGCATCATAAAGTGTTTATTATAGACAATAGAACTGTAATCACTGGAAGTTTCAATCCTACTAAAAATGGTGATTTGAGAAATGATGAGAATATGATTATAATACATGATAAAGAGATTGCTGAAAAATTTCTGAAGGAATTCAATCAGTTGACTACTTACGCTTCAACTTACTGACAAGATGCTCCTTCATTTCTTTTTCTGTTTCCAACTCTGCAGCAACTTCCCTCTGCAGATAATATTCTATAAGGACAGCTTTGACTACAAGGAATAGTGAAATAAATATGGCAATTATCCTAAATGCATTCCTGGGATCCCTGCTTTTGCCCATAATAGAGCCTATGAGCAGCAAGAGCAATAGGAAAAGCATTGCGTGTGTCTGAACATCCTTAGTGAAGACAGAAAAATCTTTTCTTGCAATTGATTCAAAGAGGTGGCTGTAGAAATAAAAAAAGATGAATGCAATAGCAACAATTGCCATCACTCCGACCATATCACTGAGATAATACCTGAATAGAAAGGAGATAAGAATAATTAATCCTACAATACTCACCATATTTTGTGATATTTTGAACATATTTTGCCTCTTTTTGTAGATTTAAAATCAATGCCTTAATAAATTTTGTTATTTTGGATTTGATTTTTCAAATCAAACAAACAATAAACAAGATTTCCAAAATTATATAAATAGTTCAACAATTACTATTAGGATACGTAAGGTATAAAATCAAGAATTAAAGAAAGGTGATTATTATGGACAAAGGAGAAAATTATGAAGTAAAGGATATAAGCCTTGCTGAGCAGGGCAAGATGAATCTGGAGATAGCAGAAAGTCATATGGATGCTCTATTGAACATCAAGGCAAGATTTGAAAAAGAAAAACCTTTTGAGGGCATAAGAATAGGGCTGGCATTGCATATCACAAAAGAAACTGGCATTCTTGTCAGGACACTTGCTGCAGGAGGAGCAGATGTTGCAATAACTGGCTGTAATCCACTCTCAACCCAGGATGATGTTGCTGCTGCGCTTGCTGAAGAAGGAGTTAAAGTGTGGGGATATAAAGGAGAGAGCAATGAAGATTATTACAGATATCTCAAGAATGTGATTGAGACTAAGCCTCACATAACAATAGATGATGGCTGCGATCTGGTATCAGAGATACATAAGAACTATAAAGATCTTATTCCTAGCCTTATAGGAGGATGCGAAGAGACCACAACTGGAATCATAAGACTGAAGGCAATGGAAAGAGACAGCGCATTAAAGTATCCTATAATTGCTGTAAATGACAATAAAACAAAACATCTGCTTGATAATTATTTTGGAACTGGCCAGAGCACAATGGATGGAATAATCAGAGCAAGCAATGTGCTTTTTGCAGGCAAGAATATTGTTGTTGTAGGATATGGTGACTGCGGCAAAGGATTTGCTATGCGCAGCAAAGGAATGGGAGCTAATGTGATAGTTACTGAAGTGGACAATTTCTGCGCATTACAGGCAGCATATGAGGGTTTCAGAGTAATGAAGATGCAGGATGCAGCAAAAATAGGAGATATATTCTGTACATTGACAGGAAACAAGCATGTGATAAGTATCGATCATGTAAAAGCAATGAAAAATGGCGCAATAGTTGCAAACTCTGGACATTTTGATATTGAGATTGATGTAAAGGGGATGAAAGAAGCATCATCATCTGTAAGAAGAGTAAGACCATTCCTTGATGAATATGTCATTGATGGCAAAAAAGTATTTCTTTGCGGAGAAGGCAGGCTTGTGAATCTTGCAGCAGCAGAAGGACATCCAAGCGAAGTGATGTCAACATCATTCTGCGGCCAGGCAATGGCTTGTGAATATCTTATCAAGAATAAGGGAGAAATGGATAACAAAGTGATTCAGCTTCCAGATGAAATTGATGATATGATTGCTGGATTGCAGTTAAAAGCTATGGGTGTTGATATTGATGAACTGACATCAGAGCAGATTGAATATCTTAATTCATGGGAAGAAGGGACTTGAACGAATATGCTGGCTTTTTTTCTTTTCTTTCTATTTATTATTTTGGTTATCCATCTTCAGCAGATTCCTGAATCCCGGAGTCCACTCATCAGTTATCATCAATAAAGAATCGACAGTCCTGATTACATAAGGAAGCTTGTGATGGATCAGGGCAATGAAGATGACTAAAAGATGTCAGTGAATTTTATCATCCATAATCTATGAGCATCATCAGTATTAGTTCTTTTTATTATTTTCGATAATGCTTTTTTAATTGAAGTTGTTTTGACTTTCATACCTTTTTGCAATTTAATTTGGATTAATTTAATTTGCTCTTCTAATTTATTCGCATTTATTCCACCCCCAAATCGTGGAATCCCAAACTCAAATGTTGCAACAAATATGCCCAAGCTGATTCCTAACTCTTCTGCTTGTTTTCTAAAACCATCAACAGAATAAGGCAAAATGTCAGGATAATGCCAGCCGCCACCAGTCAAGTGATGGGATATGGCTTCGAATTTCTTAAGGATTGCTGTATCTAATTCTCGCCTAGGTGCCATAGGATGAGAGGGTATAGTGGGTTCAAGCTTAATGAACTGTGCTTTTGTCTCCGCATATGCCTGAAAAAGATATTTCTGAAATATTCCCACACATTCTTTTTCTAAAAGTTTCTCTTCAGATTCAAAAATAGTTTTGAATTCATTAGCCATAGCCTTAAATACTGAATCCATATTATTACCTCACAAAATTTGATTTGATAATTAGAATTATTATCAAAAATATATAAACTTACCTATTATTTAGGCACAAAATAATTCTGAAATGATTTCTTGATTCTTAACGCAAAAATAACAACAATTATAGCGGCTGACGCTATTTCTGATTACCTTAGCAGTTTGATTAGCAAGAAATAAGCTGGATAAGGCAATAGATTTCGAGAAAAGATTTCTTTGGCTTTGAAAAACCCTCTTTAGCTTGCAGCGAAATTTAGGGATTAGTTTCAATTGAGAACAGTATCTCCGATAGAATAATAACTCCCCCTAAGTGCTCAGAAAAAAGCAAATAGTAGGGAGTCATGGTTAGTTTTGCTACAAACAAACCATGAAACAGATTATTCAATACCTAAAAAAAGTTTTCGGTTCCTTGAAGAGTAGGAGCAATCTTTCTTATAAACTTTTGTCCCATTATTTAGCAAAAGTTGCCAAATCAAATAGCTATATTGAGACATTTTCAAAGAATGCTGACACTTTGCATAAATGGATTAAACATATCTATGAAGAGGA
>JAGLGH010000168.1 GCA_023144115.1 Nanobdellota archaeon
TTTCTTCTGCTTTCTTTTCTTCAGGCTTTGCTGCTGCTTCTTTAGCCTTTTTTGTTTCTTCCTCTGCTTTTTTCTTAGCTTCTTCTGCAGCTTTCTGCTTTTTCTCTATTTTCTCCAAAGCCTTTTTACCAATTCTGGGTTCAAATCTCTCCATGCTCTCTGCAGATCCATAAATAAAAGCTGTCACATCTGCTGTGGGATAACCATAATCAGTATCAATTTTTTTGACTAAGATGTTATCTGCCTTTGCTTTCATCTGCGAAGCTATAGAATCCCTTACTTTTTCCATTGCAGGAGTAGCTCCTGTAAAGCTAAGTCTTGCTGAAATCTCAATCCTGTCAATAAGCTTATTTTCCTTTTTTTCTAATATCTTTAATTCCATTTTAACACCTTGTAAAATATACGAGAAGAATTACCTTGTCTTGATCGCGTATTCCCCTTTTTCTTCGAGTCCAACTTTCCTGCCAATCTCTGATTTATTGGCATCCAGGATGCTTATTCTTCCTTGCCAGCTGTTTGCAAATGAGCTTGTTTTGCAGATTGGACATTCGTTTCCTTCAATTAGCCTTTTGCATCTTTTGCATGCTTTTTTCTTTGCCATCTTATGTCCTCACTTCGCCTTGGGGGTTTTGGGGAGAGTCTTTTGCCTCTTCAAGCCATTCAATCTTTCCCAGATTTGGCTGCCTCATAGTAAGACCTAATTTTGGATTGGTCACATCCTTATAAGATAATGCGATTATCCTTGCCCTGCAAAGGTCATTTACTTTCAGCACCTTGTGGCTCTCTTTGCCTGCAAGAGTCTTCTCCTTTGAGAATGAAACAAAGTCATCCATTGTCTGTGATATATGTATCATGCCCTCAATAGGACCCATACTGATGAATGCTCCAAAATCAGCAATATCCCTTATCTTGCCAAGCACTACTTCCTGCAGTTCAGGCTTGAATGTAAGGAGCCTGAATTTAGCATGGTAATATGAAGCTCCATCACCAGGAATGATTATCCCTTCTCTTATCTCATCAACAGATGACACATCAATCACTATGCCCAATTCCTGTGAAATATAACCATCATACTTGTTTTTTATCCTTTGTGTGATTGCTTCCTCAAGAGGAAGGTCAAACAGATTGGGCGGCACCCTTATATAATCTTTTATTTCTGTTCTGTAGAACATTTTTTTAAATCCCTCGATTAATATTCATGATAATATTAGTTGGAGAGCAAAGCTCTCTAACTTACTTGGAAAACGAAGTTTTCTAAGTTCTTAAGGAACTTCGTTCCTCAAGACTTAATAAGCTATGCTTATCAAGATATATAAAGGAATAATAAGACCTTTAAAAAGGTTTGGTTTTAATTCATCAAAATTTGCTATGCAAATTTTAATTCGTGGTTTTTTATACCCTATTGTTATATCTTATAGAGGAAGATTTTAAGGTCAAAATTAGATTATTTGAAAAATAAATACTTTTTCTGCCTCATGGAGATTATTCTTACTTTTTTCGCTTTTAACCTCTTCTGGAGGTCTATGTCCTGGGTTGCTACAATATCTTTTTCAAGGGAGACAATTATGTCATCCACAAGCCTGTCATCGTCTGAAGTATCAATAATGCTGATTTCGCCATCTCTTATTTTTTGCTCAATCATAAAAAGAACTAATTTGACATCTCTCTTTACTTTTCCTTTCTGTTCCTGAGCAATCTTATTGAGTTCACCTATTGATTTATCAAGGATATGCAGCTCATACCTAAAATCTGCCAGCTTCTCTATTTCTGAGTATATATCAACCTTAAACTGGGCAGGTATGAGAAGGAAATTTGTGTCTAAGATGATTTTGTTCATATTTATATTAAGAAACATATTTGATATAAAAAGCTTCTCATAAGCCATGTTTTTTATATATAAAACTCAAATATCCTTCCCTTACTGATTGTACACAATCCTCTGTAAAACAGTAGCTGTATTTTTCTTTGGGAGGCCATTTTTTAACCCAGCAATCTCTGCCGTCGTCTGAGAGCCTGCCGCCTTCCTGTTTGCAGATCTCTGCTGCTTTCGGATATCCTGAACGCATCATATGAGATATGATCTTTTCCCTGCATTCTTTCTTTTTCTCTTCCACTTCACTTGGTCTTAAGTTGTTCATCTCTTTTATCCGTGATTTCATGTATTCTGTCAGATGTATTGTATCGCAGATATCAAGCGCATTGCCCAAATCTGCTACATCATGCATGAGAGCTACCTCAATCTTGCAAGTTGAGACATACCTAAGTTCACCATATGGATCCCATTTGCCAAACACGATATTCTCGCAAATTCTCCAATTCTTTTCAACCAATGCTGTGCATAATATTCTGCTTGGCTCATGCTTTATCTTATTGCATGTGCCTATGTCTTTTGCGTTTTTGGCAATAATGTCATTGCATGTCTTCCAAAGAGATTCGTCATCTTTAAATTTATCACATGCTCTTGAGCTGGTCTCAGATGTGAATGCTTTTGCATAGCATTCTATGTGCTCAATATATGAATCTGGTATGCCTTTGCATATCTTTGTGTCACTCTCTTTTTCTGCGAAAGCTATCATACACCCATATTTTACTAAATCATCAGGTATGGCATTACAGTCTGACACATGCCCATCCTCAAGCAGCTCAGGCACAGTGAAATAATAACACCAGTCTATATAGGGGCTTCCAAACATCTTAGGGCATATTGATATATCTTTTTCAATCTTCAGGATACCTATCAGGCATTCATTAGGATCTCCTAAATTCATACAACCTTTATGATCCTGTGCTTTGATTGATGCAATTGTGTAGCATTGTTTGATGTCCTCCTTGTATCCATATTCATCTGTTATGTTTGCGCAGTATTGCCATTTTCCTGTTGAAGTTGCGTAATTGAAATAGCAATCATTCTTTTGAGATTTTTTTGGTATCATCTGACAGTATCCTAAATCTCCAGTTATATCTGCCGCTGCCAGATAGCAGTAGCTTTTTGCGATCTCACTTGAGAGTTGTTCACAAATTTTTGTGTTTTTGGTCTTCTCGACTATGAATGCGTAGCATGCACCTATCATCTGTGACTGACCCATGCCTCCCATAGTTTTAATCTGATCGCAGTATGCTGTGTCAAGAGTTATCATCGCTTTGCACATCTTATCCTGCGATGTGGTGTCTTTTGTCATATTGCTCATCAGATCGCATAAGTCTTTGTCACCTTTTGCTAGGGCTACAGCCATTATGCATCCGTCCCTGAGAGGTCCTTCATCTATGTTTTTTATGCAGATATCAATATCTTTCTTATATGCTGCAGATTTAGTAAAACAGGCTATCTTTTCTGCTTCAGAACTCATATCGATACAGTCTGCAGGGTTTTTGATAATCTCTTTTGAGATTTCTCTTGCTCCTGCTCCGGTGCCTGCACCCATTGGTTCTGTGCAGCCTGAGAGAACTATCACTGATAAGATAATTATTGTTAAAAGGATGATTTTGTGTTTCATGATAAATGGGTTTCTGCATTTGTTTATATTATTTTCTGTTCCAATATCTTCATGTAGTATTTTGTAATTATATTTGATTCAATAAATGATGAAAAAGCTTGTTTTGCTTCAGGATTTTTCAATAAAAATTGTGTCATTCTATTTTTATATTGGATGGATCCATAAAAACGTCCATAAAGTTCTGATTGTAATTTTTGACATTCGTCTTCAGTTAGATTTTTATGAGAAAAAACTAAATGCGAAGTATCATGATTTTTCAGATTATCATCAGTGATAATATAATTAGAATAATCTTTAGTTCCAACAAATGGGGTATTTATGCTAATGCGAATACTGTGCAAATTCAAATTATTTATTTGAGGAATAGTCTTTCTGATTGACTCATTACTATCATCAACGAGCCCTAACATAAGAAGACCATGATTAAAAATACCAGCTTCCTGAGACATGTTTAGTACTTTGTTTATTTTTTCTAATCTTTGATATTTCCTTTCATATCCGTTTGATTCTTTTTGTAATTTGACAGGATTGATAGTTTCAATACCAAACATCAATTGAGTACAACCAGCTTTTTTCATCTTATTAAGCATTTTCTGATTTTGTGCGGTTGCTATATTGCTCATTGCATACCAATATAATTTTCCTTCTTTATCAAATTCAATTTTTTTCTCACATAATTCATCTAACCACTTTTTATTTGAGGTAATATTCAGATCATTGAAAAAAACAATATTTGTTCCATATTTGTCTCTTAAGTGTTCTAATTCATACATAACATTGTCCACAGTGCGATAAATTACATTCCTACCCCATTGAGATTCATTTGTGCAGAATGAACAGTTATAGAAACAACCCCTACTTGCAGTAATAGAGGCAAATCCTTTTTGATTCTTCAATGCAGGCAATAATAAGGAACCAGGACTTTTATTCTTAGCAAGTTCTTTTGTTCGAAAAGGAAGTGCAAGAGAATCTAGATCTGTGTTTCTTGCCCTTGGAGGATTTTTATAAACTTCTCCATCCTGCATATATGATAACCCATTGATATCTTCTAATTTCTTTGTGTGGGAGGTTATGCTTTCAAGCAATTCTTTTATTGTTTGCTCACCTTCTCCCCTTATTACATAATCAAAACTATCCTCTATTTGCCCCATTACAAAGTGACTGCCACCACCTATTACCAAGACATCCTTTTTCTCTTTTACTTTTTGGATAATTTTTTGCGCAGTTGGCAACATATAAGTATCTAAACTAAACAACAAGATATCTGGTTCCTCAAAAATAATTTTCTTTACTAATCCCCCAATACCAACCCCATTTTTGTAATAGGGAATTGTAACTTTGTGTTTTTTTGATATTGCTGAAACAATATATTGCAATCCACTTGCTTCAACTTCAAAGCCAGAATTCCCAGATGGATCATAATGAGCATTATCAATATTTCTAGGATAAATTCCTACCAGAGATAGTTTTCTATTCAAATATTTTTTTGACATCGAGAAGGTAGTTACTTGCAAGGAGTTAATATTATTGGCGCACCTGTCTGCCTTAATTAATTAAGATTATCAGCCTTTTTAGATCAGGCATCCAAGCAAGTTTAAAAATCTCATAATACAAGAAATAGGGGTGCAATAATTTCTCCATACTACTCTTCCAGCATACTCATTGTCTTCATACAATCTCCAATAGGATCAGGGCTTTCGTTTATGATAGTAGCATCTATCTTATACTTCAATAGATAAGAGAGCAGTTCTTTGATGTCTTTCTCTTCTGTTATCAAATGCTTTTTCTCGCCCTTTGCAGTCCATTCAATACCTGAGAAATGCGCATGTATATAGCCTAAGGGCTTGAGCTTTTTCATAACTTCATCATAATCTATCTTGCCTATGTTTCTTGCCTTTAGATGAGCAAAATCAACACAGATGTGGCAGCCAGTCTCTTTCTTCATCCTTATAAGCTCATCAAGATCGCCAAACTGCGAAGCCTTGCCTGTTGTTTCAGGGGCAAGCTCTATTTTCCATCTGTTCTTTTTTATTGTTTCATTAAGTTCAATTATGGCTTTCTTTATCAATTGGAAGACTTCTTCCTTGTCTCTTCCCTGATAAAATCCTGCATGGAAAACAACATACTTTGCTCCCATCTGGTGCCCTCTCTCGCAGCTGTCAATTATTCTTTTCTTTGATGCTGCAATCTTCTCTTTTTCTTTTGATGCAAGATTTATGTAATAAGGCGCATGAATGGAAAGCATAAGCCTGCACTTCCTGTTAAGTTCGCCAAGCTTCTCGGCATCTGCCTTTTTCATCCTCACACCATATGTGAACTCTACTTCAACTGCGCTAAGACCTAGTTCTGCAATATGCCCAATATTTTCAATAGGGCTTCCGCCAAAACCTGCAGGACCTATCCTGATCATTTTGATTTCCCTTTTTTTGCTGCTGCCGGCTTAGGCTTGATTGGACAGGTCTTAGGAGCTAATGTGCCTTCCAGGGCAGTAGCTTCAGGGATAATTATCTCACCTATAAAGAATTTAGAAACTCTTTGTATGACTGTAGAAACAAGAAGCGAATAGATAATAAAGACTACTATCAATGAGAGCATTTCCTTTGCTCCAGGCAGGCTTATGAAAGGAATCTGCCCAATGCCCTCAACACCTTCAACTATCTGGACAGAAGCAACAAGCATAGTAGTAAGACTGAATGCAACTGTTGCAGAGGCTATCCCTTTCTGTGCATTCAGCGCCATGAATATCTTCTCTTTAACCTTATATTTCAGATCTTTAAAAGATATAAGTATTGCAACATATCTTAGCAACAGATAGATAACAAATAAAAGAAGTGATTTGCCAAAGAAACTGAAAGTGAAAGGTATATCCACAGAGAGCCCTATCAGCACAAACACAAGAATCACCAGAGTATTGGCAAACATTGATGAATATTCTACAAGATGTGCAGTTTCTCTTTTGAAAAAATATCCAAAGAATAATCCCAATGTTGTTACTGCAAGGACTCCGCTGCCACCCAGGTTCTCTGCAAGTATATATGTGAGAAGGGATGCTGTCATTGTAGTGAGCGGACCCATTGCTTCAGGATACTTGCGGCTTATTATCTTAAATCCAACTATGCCTACAAGTATGCCTGCGCCGATTCCTGCAACAAACTGCTGAAGGAAAGGTCCTATCTGTTCAATGATGCTTGTAAGCAGAAATTCTACCTTAACTCTTCCGATAAGGTCAAGGATTATGAATGGAAGAAGGACAATAATAGGAGTATTGACAATTGCTTCTACTTCAAGGAATTTTGCAAGCCTGTGTTCTGTTCCCCTAAACATCACAAGAACAGCAGCAGGTGCTGTGCCAGACATCAATGCTGCAAACATAAGGGCCATAAGCAGTGAAGGCTTGTCAAAGATTAAAAGCATAGCAATCGTCATCAAGACCAGGTTAAGCACCAGCCATATAAGAGTTGATTTTATGGCAAGGATAGAAAATTCGTCAAGCTCTTTAAGCTTGAATCTTGTACAGGAGTCAAAAACTATCATCACAAGAGCAAGTATGCTTATGGATGTGAGAAATACAGGATCAAATGTTATTGAATATGCATGAGCACTAATCTTATTCAACACAATACCACATAATACAAGAAGTAAAAGATTTGATATCTTGAGTCTTTTCGCTACCAGTGAAAGGATTATTCCAAGGAGAAGTATAATGGCTATATTTGTAAGATACAATAATGGCTGTGACATTTTTCCTCTTTTTATTAATTTATATTCATCTCTTGAAGTGACACTTATTAAATTTTTGCTTTTTAAAAAATTTGTGAAACAAATTTTTTACTAGGAGTCGCCCTTGCTTTCACCCCTCACTATTCCTGCAGAGATGAGGTGGGATATCCTCAATGGCTCTGGAATCTCTGCATTTATTGTTGCAATCCTGATAACCTGTTTTACATAGTCCATATCGCATCCTGCATGCTGAGTGTATATCTTTCCTATTTTTACAGCTTTTCCAGCTTTTTCTATCAGCTTTATCCTGCTCTTTTTGCCAATCTTCTCAAGAATCTGCATGATATTTTCAAAATCAGGCAACCTTCTTATTATGACTATCACAGGGATTCCTGTCTTTTTATGAAGCTTGTGCATGTCAATTATGTTAAAGCCGCCAAATGCTATACCGTCGAGAAGGATTGCCTTCAGCTGTGTCCTGAACTTGCTTTTTTTTATCAGGCAGATGAGCTTTGTTGTTGCATCGTTTCCATCTACCTGTACCCTTGTTGACATTATGCCATTTATCGATGATCCTCCCCTCATTACTGTGCCTACGACAAGAAGATCTTTGTCCTTGAATTTATTGAAAGGAGAATCATCAAATCCTACTATGCTTGAAAACTTTTTTAGCTGCTTCATAGCTATTATCGCATGTGTTGAAATATATTAATGTTTCTTTTTCATTTTGAAACGAAACTATTATAAAAACTCTTAATAATATACCCAAATAGACCTAAAAATGTCAAAAAAAGAATTAGAAGAACTCTTCAAAAATCCAGCTATTCTGAATACGATACTGACTAAATTACCAATAGGATTGTGCCTGATGGATCATAAGTCAAAGCTGATATGGGGAAATGATAAATTCACAGCATGGTTTGGCTGCTTAAAAAACCTGATAGGCAGACCTTGTAGTTTGTTTCTGGAAACTGGAAAAAAGAGCAACCACTTATCTGCAAAAAATCTAAAAACAAAAAATAATGAATCATATTACTGCTATGGGGCTACGCCAAAAACAAGAAATATATTCTTTGAATCGATTACAACACCCATATCTGATAGCCAGGGAAAAATAAAATACATAATGAATCAGCTTACAGATATCACAAAATACAAACAGGTAGAGAAGATTCTGATTGAGAGCGAGAAAAGGTTTAATGATGTAGCAGAGAATGCTTTGGTATGGATATGGGAGGTTGATGTTGAAGGAAAATATATTTATGCAAGTTCTGCTGTTGAAAACATTATGGGCTATAAGCCAGAGGAAGTGCTTAAAAAACATTTTTATGATCTTTTCCACCCTGATAACAAGGAGAAGATGAAAAATGCAGCGTTTAAAGCATTTGCTAAAAAAAAGCCTTTTCGTGAATTCCTAAACCTAAACATACACAAAAACGGCAAAGAAATCTGGCTCTCGACGAGTGGAATGCCTATAATTAATGAGAAAGGCAAACTTATTGGATACAGGGGCACAGATACAGACATAACAGAAAATACTAAATATAAAAAAAAGCTTGAAAAGGCTAATATTGAATTGCAACATAATATAGAGGAACTTGAAAAGATGAATGACTTGATGATAGACAGAGAATTAATGATGATTAATTTAAAGAAGAAACTAAAAAGGCTTGAAAAAAAAGCTTGATTCTAAAAACATTATTGTTCCCATCAGTTAATATAAACATTAATTTCTGCTCCATAGGTCTTCAAGTATGGAAGTGTCTACAATATTTGTATCTGTTATATCCAAGTTAAATATTTCTTTTATGCTCTCAAAAGAGAGGATAAATATTAATATACCCCCTAGAGACTTTGGTGCTTCTTAATTAGCACTTAA
Source organism: Nanobdellota archaeon (assembly GCA_023144115.1). Taxonomy (GTDB): domain Archaea; phylum Nanobdellota; class Nanobdellia; order Woesearchaeales; family JAGLGH01; genus JAGLGH01. The sequence continues at coordinate 9,094 of JAGLGH010000168.1, forward strand.
AACATTTAGGATTACATCAATCATTCCAAAAAAGAGAGGGGAAAATGGAAAATAAATATGAAAAAAAGTCAAATCTTGAAGATGCAATAAATAAGTTAATGCCAGATGATAAAGCAGAATATTATCTTAAAGTAAAAGATGAACAAAAAGCAACCCAAGAACTTCTGGAATATGATGATGCTAAAATGCCAGAGAATAAGGGTGATGTATTATGGAACTTTTTAGATTATAACATATTATTTTTTAACGATGAGAATATTCAAAAGATTGTAGATGGGGCACTTCGAAGTTTTATCCAATATAATGATTATGAGTCTGCTATAAGCATTGCAAAAACATATTGTTATGATATAAGCAAGATTCAAGAAATTGAGATTAAAGAAACCAAATATAATGTTCAAGTAATTCTTGCCAATATCTTCAATTGGGATACAACTACAAAAACAGATAAATTTGGACGCGAGATTGAAAACGGAAATAAATCATATCAGAGAGAGGGGATAATAGATTTCAATAAGAAAATAGAACAGATTGAAGCAAAATGCAGTGAACAGAATATTGAAGAAGATTTTATCACAACAGCTGCAGGAGATGCCATAAAGAGAGTTCTGAAAAATATTAATCTCATGGATATTCATAAAGCGCCAGACAGCAAATATCTGAAGAGAGGATATGAATTGAAGACACAGATAAAGAATGCTTACAGACAATGCATAAGATATGAATCTGCAGCTAAAAAATGGGGCTACGAAGAAGAAAGATTAGAATTCCAGAAAGTAGCATTGCAGCTTTCAATGAAAAGAGATATTGAAGGCATGACTCCTGAGGGGACAATTAGAAGGTTTGGCATTGATGAATCTGTTAAAGAGGAAGTAATTATAATGGAGTTTAATAGCAGATTGATTGAATTAAAACATTATAAGAGCGCTTTTGATTTTGCTGAGAGAAATAATCTAGGTGAGGATCTAAAGAAAATGGCAGTTAAAGGAATAATAGAGACACATGTTTATGATTCAGAATCTAAAATCGGAAAATTGAATAAATTGGCAGGAAAATATGATCTCAAGGATTATTTAACTGAAGTTGCGACAAAAAAATACCATGAATTTATCAAAAATAGAGACATAGATAAAGCGCAAGAATTAAATGGAGGATATGAATTGAATCTTAAGCCTGATAAAAAACTGATGAGAGATATAAGAGAAATTAGGCTAAAAGAAATATCTGACCTATTGTGCAAAAGGCATTACACCAAATTACTGAATGTTGCAAAGAGTTATCA
>JAGLGH010000169.1 GCA_023144115.1 Nanobdellota archaeon
AAATTAGTCTTAGCTGAACCATAAGGTGTTAAAAAAACAATCCATATGTCCTTAATGCCTAATTGAGCCATAAATTTCACGGTCTTAAGAACATGCCTATAATTAATGCGTGTCAGCATTATTTTCCCCAATATCTCAGAACCATGTTTTTGCAGATTTTGCATGCCTTTGATAGTCTGGGCAAAACTGCCTTTTACTCCAGTAGTTTCATCATGAATCCTGAAATCAGGAGAATTCACATTAATGCTGAATTTTAAATTATAGCCTTTAAGGTTATCACAAAATGTTTCATATGAAAACATTCTTGCATTTGTCTGCAATAATATCTTATATCCCAGCCTATAAGCAAGTTCTAAAATCTTAAAAAAGTCTTTTCTGATAGTTGGTTCTCCTCCTGTAAGCACTAATGAATCATATTTTTTGCTGTTTTTTCTCAAAGTCTCTTCTATTATCTTAAAATCAATGAATTTGCGGGGATAATTATCACCAGTCACACAGAAAATGCAATTATTGTTGCATTCATACCCGAGTTTTAAAAATAAGCCTTTTTGTTTAATTGCCATCACATCTTTATATATACCATTTATCTCTTCAGAATACTTGGCAATATTCTTAGCAACAAATAAATCTTTTTCTTCTTTTTTTATATCTCCATTGATAATCTGTTTCATGATGCTGACTAATTCATCAATGCTATTAAAGACTATAGAACTTTTATTCTCTCTTATCTTTTCCACCATGCTTTCATTATTAGATATAATTACAGGTACCTTATAATAAAATGATTCCAGCAAAGTCATTGGTCCAGTCTCATTCCATATTGAAGGGATAATCAGATAATCTATTTGGCTGAAGAACTGATGATATAAAGCATTTCTGGATATATCCTGTTTAATTATAATTTTATTGTTTTTGTCAATTTTCTTGAAAAATGCGTTATCTTGATGACTCAATTTGCTGAATCCCATTAATATGCGAAAATTGTAATCTTTTAATTTTTCTATAGCCTCTTCTATTAATCTAATTCCTTTTATCCATGACGTTGTGCCTAAATATCCAAAAACAGGCATGCTCATTTTTTTCTGTTGTAATTTGAATTTAGGCAGCTTAACGCCATAATATAGAGTTATGATTTTAGCATTTTCACCAAATAAAGTTGTCATCTGCTTTTTCTGGTAATCAGATGGGCAGATTATTTTGTCACATTGGTTGATGATAGATTCTATCCACATCTTCCTGCGCTCATTATAGGAATTTAAGGCTATATTACTCTTAGATGAGTGCTCAAGACATTCCTGGCAATCACACTGTGCTAATGTAGTTAATTCACATTTGTTATCCCGATTATAACAGAGGCCTTTAATGCATAATAAAGAATGGTCATGAAGTGTTAATATCTTTTTTATATCCAAGCTTGAGGCTGTATTCAATATCGAGAGCAGGCTTATTCCTGAAAAGACATGCAGATGAATTATATCTGGATTGTGTTCCCTCAACAAGTTATTGAATATGCTATTGAGCTTAGAGTCATAGCTCTGGTCGCAGCATATTTTAATATTCTTTATTTGTATGCAGTCATCTCTTGTGTCATTGACAACCTCATAAGCCTTATCTTTTTCAATCAAATCCAGTTTAACAAAAAGTATGGTATGTCCATTACTCTGCTCTTTTATTAGTTCAGTAAAGCAAGGATGCC
>JAGLGH010000017.1 GCA_023144115.1 Nanobdellota archaeon
ATCAGTGGTATTTTATAAGCGTCAGTCGCTGCAAAAACAGCATCCTGCACACACTTTTCTGCATATACACCTCTTGCAGTTATTATTGTTTTATTATTATCTTCTAATCTATCTTCGATATTTTTCTCATAAGTCCAGCTGATATATGGATAGATTTGACGAATCATAACAAATTTAGATCTATATTTTCCAAAAGATTGTTTTACATGCTTTCCTAATTCAAGTTCAATTTTACTAGGTTTGTGATAATAGAACTTAAATTCATTTGGTTCATCTCTATCACTCGGAAGATCAGCAAAATACATTATTGCAAATGTATGTTTATTCTTTGCTGCTGCTGTTACACTATCCATCCAGATATCTCTGAATCTGTCTGGTTTCTTTTCAGTTAAATTGCAGTATGGATGGACTAGCAGATATAGCTCTTTTATCTGGCTATTAGGTTCTTTGAATATTTGTTTCTTTATTTTCTTAAACATAAACCAATAGAAATGCTTTTATCTTTAAATAGTTAGTTGAAATTTTCTTTGATATTCCTGAAATCATTTAATATTATTCTTTAAAATATAATCCTCTAAAATATTTATGTTTCTAAAAGCCTCCTTATATTTAGGGTTTAATTCAGTTGCTTTATTTAAATCTTCTCTTGCGCCGTTAAAATCTTCTTTCATAGCCTTAATGTCAGCTCTAGTATTAAATGTAGCTGCAATTAAATGTATTAAATTTCCTGAGTAAATATTCTTATATAATGAGAAGCTTCTTTTGTAATCAAAACCAAAGCTTGCTGTAGTTTCTATAGCTATCTTCTTCTTATCATCATCTAATACCAGTAAGATATGGGAATCATGATATAAAATAGATAAGCTTAAATTGTTTCGCAATCCCAGGCTTGCATATAATGATGATGATGAGAGACAAATTTCTTTATGTCCAAATAAATTTAAATCTATTGCATCTGTTAACAAAGAATGAGATTTATCAGTTTTTTTAGAAAAAAATGTTTTAGATTTGATTTTCCATAAGTACTTGAATAAAGCTTTTGCTATTTGATAATCTTCAGAGAATGATTTTTGCTTTATTTTCATATAAGTTCTTAATGTATATGAATTAGACTTTATAGCATACCACTTTTTGAAATCTTTATCTAATTCATCAATTTTTGCTGTATAATTATCAATTTGTTCCTCTGTTTCACATCCAGAAGCTACAAGCAAACCTCTTTCTATAGAATCTTCCCCAGATTTAAGCTTATCAATTACAATCCTTTCTATGTTAATATCATCAGTCATATAAGTTAATTGAGAATGGGGGTAAATATATAAAGATAATGGCTTGTTGCTACTTCTAAATAGTATCCCTTGAGACAATATAAACTTCGTCAACAAGTGTTTTGAAAAATATGAAGATATCTTTCATCATATATATTCCAAAAGGGTTGATGATGAGAAATTAGCAAAGTTAGCTCGAAAGATTAGGGATGAATCTAGTTAATTAAATATTCGATTTAATATTCACAATTAATTCCACCAATCTCGCTTTTCATCTGAATTGAATGATATTATGCATTTTTTCTTTAGAAACATGCTAAGCCTATCACTGGCATTTGGAATACTTGTAGATTTCCATCCCTGGAAATATTCTCCGCAAATCAGTGGTATATTTGAGTCATTGATCCAGACCATGCCACTTTCTGCTTTATCAGCGATCTTTTTAGCTTTTTCAAAATTTTGCGTCCATATGCTTGTACCAAGACCATATCTTATGCTATTTGCATATTTCATAGCTTTATTTTCATCTTCTACTACTAGTAATGAAACAACAGGGCCAAATATCTCATTTTTTACAGATTCAACATCATTATGTTTTAATTTCAATAATGTAGGTTCATAATAAAACCCTTTTTTATTTATTCTTTTTCCGCCAATTAATAGTTCAGCACCATCTTCTATTGTTTTTTTAATCTGATTATCTACTTTTTGAAGAGCATCTGCAGAGATAAGAGGAGTTATCTGTTCATTTAATGCTTTTATCTTTTCTATTGCTCTTTCTAAAAATTTTTCTGCGATATCTTTAACAATATATATGCGTTTTATCCTGTCACATACTTCTCCAGAATGCAAGAATGCGCCAGAAATAACTCCTGCAAGAGTTTGATCAATGTCGCAATCAGAACATATAATTGCTGAGTCATTGCCTGATAATTCAAGGATCAATGGTTTAATTCCAGCATTTTTTATAATCTCATGTCCTGTTTTAATATTGCCTGTATAAACAATTGCATCAACATCAGATTTGATAAGATAGCTTCCCTGTTCTGCTCCTCCAATTATAGGAATAAAAATATCTTTGGGCATGTCTTTGCTATTATTGATAATGTCAGCAATAAGCAAGCCAACTTTTGTTGAATGTTCTGATGGCTTGTATAAGATAGCATTTCCTGTTAAAAGCGCAGGGATAACTGTGATCATAGTCTGCCAGAATGGATAATTCCAGATTCCTATCTGAGCAATTACACCTAATGGATAAAACCTGATTTCTGCATCAGATTCTGGAAAAACATCTTTATCTATTGGAAAATCAATGTTGTTTTTCTTTTTGTATATATCTATATAATAATCAAATCCATCAATAATGTCAAGAATTCCATCTTCAGTCTCATTTAGATCAAAGCCGCATTCTTCATTTACAGCAGCTGCAATTTCTTTCTTATGCTTTATTATGTTCTCTTTTATATTCATAAGAATTGAGATTCTTTCTGATTTGGTTTTATCTTGCCATTGCTTTTGGGCTTGTTTTGCTCTTTTTATTGCTGAGTCTATGTCTTCAGAACTAGTTGGAGTAAATCTTGCTATAATTTCTTCTGTTGCTGGATTTATTGATTCAATTATCATTTTTAAATTATGTAAATATTTATAAGAAAAAAAATAAAAGAAAAAAAGTCCTTAAGCTCCTAATTGACTTTCACTAAGGCCTTTCCTTGAGATGATCTGCTTCCTGATCTTCTGCTGCAGATCTTCTGGCAGCTTTTCAAAGACCTGGTCAACAAGTGATGAGTTTCCCCTTCCACCAGTTGCGCTTCTTAAATCAGAACTCCATCCGAACATCTCTCCTACAGGCATCTTTGCCTTGACAACAACAGTTGCTCCTTCCTGCTGCATGTCAAGAAGCTGGCCTCTTTTGTTTGAGATAAGCTTTGATATCTCGCCCATGTATTCTGATGGCGCTTCAATCTGCAGAATCTGCAATGGCTCAAGAAGCATTGGTCCTGCTTCCATCATAGCGCCTCTGATACCTTCCCTTACTGCGGGGTATGTCTGAGCTGGTCCTCTGTGGATTGCATCTTCATGCAGAGTCATGTCCATAAGCCTGACAAGTACTTTCTGGGTTGGCTCTCTTGCAAGAGGTCCTTTATTCATGACATCCTCAAATGTATCAAGAATCATCTCGAGAACTTCACCAAGATGCACTTGTCCTCTTGTCTGGTCCATGAAAAGGTTGCCTTGATAAACTTCTTTTATGCCTTCACCTTCTTTTGTTGTGAAACCAAGATTCACAAACTTGTTCCTTAACTCAAGATCTTTTTTCTTGATCCTCATCTCAGGAATATCACTGCTTTTGAGAGCATTAGCCACTTCATCTGAAAGAGGCTCTGCGATAAAATAATACTTGTTATGCTTGTTTGGTGACTTTCCTTCAACTTCAGGAGATTTCTTCATTATGGTCTCCCTGTATACTACAATTGGAGGAGATGTATTGACCATAACACCTTTTTCGCTTCTTATCCTGTTTTCAATCACTTCAAGATGCAGTTCACCCATGCCGTGAAGCAGGTGCTCTCCTGTCTCCTCGTTAATCTCAACTTTGATGGTAGGATCTTCTTTTGCAACCATTCTCAATACTTCAATAAGCTTTGGAAGGTCTCCGGGATTCTTTGCTTCAATAGCTTTTGTGATGACTGGATCAAAAATATGGCTTATCTGCTCCATTGGTTCAGTTTGTTCTAAAGTTATTGATTCTCCAGGATATGCCTTGGCTCCGCAAATACCTATGATGTTCCCTGCTGGAACATTGTCAATAATCTCTTTTTTTGCTCCATTATAGATATATATCTGCTGAATCCTTGCACTTTGCTTTGCCCTGTTAAGATAGACTTCTGTGCCTCTTTTCATTGTTCCTGAAAAAAGCCTTCCAGCAGCTATCTCTCCTGCCTGCGGATCTACAACAATCTTTGTGATGACAAAGAAAAGCGGACCATTAGGATTACAGCTAACCAGGGATTTGCCTACTTCACTTTCCATATCTCCGTGCCAGATTTTTGGAATCCTGTATGCCTGTGCATCAATTGGGTTTGGAAGATGAGTTATTACCATATTCAGAGCAACCTGATGAAGAGGTGCTTTTTTTGCAAGCTCTTTGTATTTTTCAGTGCCGTCATAAGCATCGATAATGTCTTTGAATGATAGATTGTGCTCTTTCATGAAAGGGAAAGACATTGCCCAGTTATGGAATGCTGAACCAAAGGCTACGCTTCCATCCATCACATTTACCTGCCATTTTTCTCCGTATTCAGGAGAGATATCTTTGATAAGCTTGTTTACTTCACTTATTATCTTGACAAATTTTTCCTGCATCTGTTCAGGTGTAAGCTGAAGCTCTTTCATGAGCCTGTCAACTTTGTTTATGAACAATACTGGTCTTACTCTTTCTTTCAATGCCTGCCTCAGAACAGTTTCTGTCTGCGGCATTATGCCTTCTGATGCACAGCATAAGACAATAGCTCCGTCAACAGCGCGCATTGCTCTTGTTACGTCGCCGCCAAAATCAACATGGCCAGGTGTATCAATCAGATTCACCAGATATTCTTTTTCTTTGAATTCATGCACCATAGATACTGAAGCGGAATCTATTGTGATGCCTCGCTCTTTCTCATCTTCATGGAAATCTAGAACACATGCTTTTCCTGCAAGTTCCTCGCTCATCATGCCGCAGCCTGCGAGAAGGTTATCAGAAAATGTTGTTTTTCCATGATCAATGTGAGCGCAAATAGCTATATTCCTAATTTGTGATGGCACTTTATTAAGTCTCATCACCTTATCAACCATTTTTTCTCCCATATTTTATCACCTTAATTGTTATTTTTTTGTTCTTATAAAATAAATGTGTCATGCACTGTCTTAAAGGAATGCATCTCTTCAGGCTTGAACCATAATTTGATTTCTGTCTCAGCATCTCCCTGATCTGCAGATGCATGGATGATGTTTTTCACTGCAATCTCTTTGTTGTCAGCATAACTGAAGCTTACATGGGCAAAATCTCCACGAATTGTGCCTGGAGCTGCTGCTTTTGGCTCAGTTGTGCCTGTAATCTTTCTGACATTTTCGATTGCCTTGATACCTTCTATGCACATTGCAACAACAGGACCTTCAGTTATGAAATCAAGCAAAACCTCTCTTACTTTTTCGCCTCTTCTTTCTGCAACGTCTTGAGTATAATGCTGTTTTGCAAATTCCTTATCAATCCATTGCATCTTCATGCCTATAATCTTAAGGCCTGAATCCTCAAACCTCTGGATTATCTTTCCAACAAGGCATCTCTGCACTCCGTCAGGTTTTATCAATACAAGAGTTTTTTCAATCATTCTTGGCACCTTTTTTTGCTGCTGTTTTCACTTTCTTGAGGTCCTGTGCTTCTTTGGTCCATTTCACATTCCTTGATTTTCTGCCAAGTTTCAGCATGCCTTTTTCGCATTTTGATGAACAGAAATTAAGGACATTTCCAGTGATCTCAACATACATCTTGCCAGTTCCTTTTTCAATGTCCTTTCCACAATAATTGCATTTTGTCATGATTATCGCCTTCTTGAATTCATTTTCTGAGCTTCAATTTCTGTCTCTCTTAACATGAGTACGTCTCCAATTCTGATTGGACCCTTGACATTTCTCCTCAGTATCTTGTTAACATCCCTTCCAGAAAGAACCTTGCATCTTACCTGTTGAGCTTCTCCTCTTGTTCCAGTCCTGCCTATGACTTCTTCTACTGTTGCGGCAACTGCTGGTGAGAAGTTTACTGCTCCTTTCTGCTGATCTTTGCCTTTCTGGGCTGTCCTTTTTTGCGGTCTTTCATTAGCCATAAGGATTCACCTACTTAGATATCTCTTTGATTATGCTCTGAGCTTCTCCTGCTTCAATGATCACAACGCTAACAGTCGGAACATCTATTCCTGCTGCTGCTCCAAGCTCTTCTTTTGTTGTCACAGTTATGCATGGAACTTCTTTTTCTTTTGCAAGCAAAGGTATGTGCATAACAATCTCAGGCGGATTTGCATCTCCTGCTACAGCAACCAGCTTTGCTGTGCCTCTTTCAAGGGCTTTTGTAACTTCGTTTGTTCCTTTCTTTATCTTGCCTGTCGCTTTAGCGACTTCTATAGCTTCATATGCTTTTTCAATTGTTTCTTTTGAAACTTCTTCTGCCATTTTATTATTCCTCCATGTTTAATCTGTAAGGTTAGATAGAATCTGCGCCTCACTCACCCATATAAGTATGGGGTCATCAATCATTGGTGTTGTTGGTGAATAAGAGGGTGTTTATAAATGTTGGGGTTTGTGATTTGGTTTAGGGGTGATGGTGAGTAATCTTAAAGTCTTCTCTTAACCGAAAATCCCACAACATTCTCGAAAATAATACAATTGCCACTTGCCAACCCTGGCTGTGAACTATTTAAACCCCCTAGAGATATTTCTAAATAAATTGAAGGAGGCTATCTAAAATGAAACAGAATGAAATCACTGGACTAACTAAGACATTTGAAGAATCGGCATATCAAGAAGATGGTGTTGAATACTGGCTTGCAAGAGATTTGCAGAGACTTTTAGAATATGAACAATGGAGAAATTTCTTAAAGGTTATTGAAAAAGCAAAAGAATCTTGTAAAAATTCAAAACAAGAGGTCAAATACCATTTTGCTGACATCAGCAAAAAGGTCAAGTTGGGTTCAGGCAGTAAGAGAGAAATTGAAGATATAATGCTTACAAGATATGCTTGTTACTTAATTGCACAAAATGGAGATCCTAGAAAAGAAATAATTGCTTTTGCTCAAAGTTATTTTGCTCTGCAGACTAGAAAGCAGGAATTAATTGAAGAAAGAATGCATTTAATCGAAAGGTTGGCTGCAAGAGAAAAATTGATTGAGACTGAAACAGAACTTTCAAAGAATATTTATGAGAGGGGTGTTGATTATCAAGGATTTGCGAGAATTAGGAGTAAGGGGGACTCTGCATTATTTGGAGGTAATAATACACTGACTATGAAGAAGAAACTGGGAATTCCTAAAAGCAGACCTATTGCTGATTTTCTGCCAACAATTACTATTAAAGCAAAAGATTTAGCAAGTGAAATAACTAATTTTAATACTAAAAAAGATGATTTGCAAGGCGAAACTCAAATTACTGATGAACATGTCAAAAATAATACTGAAGTAAGAAAATTGCTTGCAAAAAGTGATATCAAACCTGAAGAATTGCCTCCTGAAGAAGATATTAAAAAACTTCAGCGACGAGTTAAATCAACTGATTTGAAAATGTTAGAAGGAGGAAATAAAAATAATTAATACTTAATTTCTGAACCAAATGGATTTAAAAAACAAAACATTTTTATACTTGTGGTCATTTATATTGCCAGATGGTCAGATAATTGACCAAGAGGTAAAAATGGATGCGCTATTCAAAAATAACATTTTCAGAATATTTGAATTATTTATAGAATTTCCTGCAAAAGATTTTTCTGCGAGGGGGATTGCAAGAGAATTAAGCATAAGCCATGCTACTGTGCTAAAATATATTGATAACCTCCAGAAATTAGGCTTAATCAGAAAGAAAGAAGAAACATTATATCCTACTTTTTATGCTAATATAGAAGATTCTAAGTATAAATTGTATAAGAGGAATTATATTGTTTTTAAGATAATAGAATCAGGCTTAATTGATTTTATTCAAAAAAAAACATTGCCTTCTTCAATTATCTTATTTGGAAGCGGAGCTAAAGCGACTTTTACAGAGAAAAGTGATATTGATCTTTTTGTAGAAGCAAAAGATTCAAAATTAAATATTTCAAAGTTTGAAAAAATATTAAAGAGAAAAATCAACTTATTATATGAATCTAATATCCATAATTTGTCTAAAGAATTAAGGAATAATATTGCTAATGGGGTTATTTTATATGGATTTATTAGGATAAAATAAATGGGTGGTAATTTAAATGAATGAAAAGATGAGTTGGAAAGAATGTGTTGATCAGGGGATAATCATTAAGACAGTTCCTGATGAAGAAAGGGCATCACAAATGTTGAATATAGCTAATCTGCGACTAAAATTTTGGGATAAGCCAATTGATGATAAGTTTGTTGCTCTTAAAGTAGAAGCCTATTATGACATCATAAAGGAACTAATTTTTTCTCATATATATAAGGATGGACTGAATTGCACTAATCACATATGCCTGATTGCTTATCTTCGAAATAAATTTGAGGATTTTGATTTTGAGATTGAAAAAATAGATGAATTGCGAAAAGTCAGAAATGAGATGAATTATAGGGGATTTGTAGTAAAAAAAGATTATTTAGACAGAACCGAATTGGAATTCAGGAATATCATTAAAGAACTTAAAGCGAAGTTGGAATTGTAAATTTGTTTGTTAGAATGAAATAAGCAGTTTTAAAATTAGATCTTGAGGTGCCATTTTGGCACCTCAAATCTTGTCTAATTTCTAAGGTCACAATTTGTGACCTCAAGTTTTCAACTTCTCCTTGTGTTAGCTGAAACATAAAATTTTCAGGAAATCCTGCAACATTCCCGAAAACAGTCCACTTGCCAGTCGCCAACCTGCCGTAAAGTATATATAGCTTGCAAAAATAATAATTTAAATGAATATATTAGTCAGAGAAGAATCATCACTAAAACAAATGACATCAAATATTTTACTACCAAAAAGAGAATTTTTATATATAGATTTGAAGATAAACAAGTAAATCTTCTAGTAAAGGTGATTTGAAAATGGAAAAGCAAACAATCACAAAATTAACTAAAAACTTTGAAGATTATGCTTTTGAAGGAGGTGGAATAGAGTTTTGGTTTGTTAGAGATTTGCAGAAATTATTGGGGTATGAGGATCTAAGGAACTTCTTAAATGTGGTGGAAAAAGCCAAAGAATCGTGTAAAAACGCTGGATTCAAAGTTTTAGACCATTTCGTTGATGTCACCAAAATGGTGACACTAGGGTCAGGTAGTAAAAGAGAAGTAGAAGATATTATGCTTACAAGATATGCATGTTATCTTATAGCTCAAAATGGGGATCCAAGAAAAGAAGAAATCGCTTTTGCTCAGAGTTATTTTGCGATTCAAACAAGAAAACAGGAGATTATAGAAGAAAGAATTGTATTAAAAGAACGATTTGATGCAAGGGAAAAATTAGTTCAGTCTGAAACAGAATTATCCAAAGAGGAATTAATCTTTATAAGAAAACTTGTTGAAGTAAGTGAAAAGAAAAATCTTTATGGAACAGAAAAGGAGTTATTTAAGAAATTAAGGCGATAGAAAAGATGGATAACTGAAATTGGCAGTCAAAATGTTATCAATTATAAATTGATAAAAATATGTAGTTTTAGCAATCCTCAATAGAAACATTTGTAAATAAACTTTGATTTCACTTTCTCCATCTCAAAAAGAAGGCAATAATTATTTATATAAGTTCTTTCCCAATAGCATACTATGAACAGAATCCTATTAATCATTATCATTGCATCCCTGTTTCTAATCTCAGGATGCGGTCAGGAACAAGCAGGCAAGAGTGACAAGATTTCAATCATTACTACACTTTATCCTCTATATGAATTTTCAAATGCTGTAGGTGGAGAAAAGGCTGATGTGCTTCTTCTGCTTCCGCCAGGAACTGAACCTCATGCTTATGACCCAAAGCCAAGCGACATAAGAAAGATTGCAAATGCTGATATATTTGTGTATATAGGAGATGCTATGGAGCCATGGGCTAAAGATATACTTAGTGGTGTTGATAATCCTGGACTTATTGTGATAGATTCAAGCCATGGGCTGGAAATGAGAACACATGAAGGAGGTCATGGGCATGGAGATCATGATCCTCATATCTGGCTTGATTTTGAGAATGATAAGCATATTATTACTTTGATAGCAGATGCGCTTGAATTAAAGGATCTTGAAAATAAAGCATACTATAATCAGAATGCTGAGGGTTATATTGCAGAGCTTGATGAGTTAGATGAGAAGTTCAGCAGTGGGTTGGCAGATTGCCAGCATAATGAATTCATAACTGGAGGCCATTCTGCATTTTCTTATCTTGCAGAGAGATATGGACTTGAACAGATTTCTGTATTTGGGCTATCTCCGGATGCTGAGCCTACTCCTAAAAGGATAGTGGAGATGACAGAGCTTGCAAAAGAAAAAGGCTTTAACTACATCTTCTTTGAAGAGCTTGTTAATCCTAAGACAGCGCAAGTCATTGCAGATGAAGTTGGAGCAGAGACTATTGTGATTAACCCAGCAGCAAGCCTTACAAAAGATCAGATGGAAAGAGGCGATACATTCATCTCAGTGATGGAAAATAATCTTGAAAGTTTAAGGATAGGGTTAGGCTGTAAATCAAATTACTAACCCCAAAATTTATAAACAAACAGATTCAATACCTAGAGCATGGTCAAAGGAGATATTCTTAGCATAAAAAATCTTACTTTTAATTATGGGGCTGAAAAAATACTTGATAATGTCTCATTCTCTATTCAGAGAAAAGATTTCCTTGGAATAATCGGGCCAAATGGCAGTGGTAAGACAACACTTCTCAAGCTGATATTAGGGTTGCTTCCAGTGCAAAAAGGCTCAATTAAGTTGTTGGGCCAGGATATAAAGAAATTTAATCAATGGAGCAAAATAGGCTATGTGCAGCAGAAGGCTGCAAGCTTTGATCCTTATTTCCCTGCAAGTGTCAAAGAAGTAGTATCAATGGGTCTGATTGCAGGAAAAAGATTCCCAAAACTCATGACTAAGCAGGATGATGCAATAATTGATAAATGCCTTAAGATAGTGAATATGCAAAAGTATGAGAACAGGAAGATTGGGGAACTTTCAGGAGGTCAGCAGCAGAGAGTATTTATCGCAAGGGCTCTAACTGCAAACCCTGAAATGCTGATACTTGACGAACCTACAACAGGTGTGGATCAGGAAACTCAGTCCAGGTTTTATAAGCTTCTTGAGAATCTCAATAAAGAGGAGAATATAACTGTAATCCTTATATCGCATGATATAGGCACAATAACCCATTATGTGACAAAAGTGGCATGTCTTAACCAAAAGCTTGTATTCCATGGCACTCATGATGAGTTCTGCAGTTCAAAGATAGCTCAGCAATTCCTTACAAGAGAAAAACACTTAATTTGCCACAGCCACTAAAAAATGATAATTGAAGCACTTCAATACGGATTTATGCAAAAAGCTCTTATAACAGGCTTAGTCATATCAATAGCCTGCTCGCTTCTTGGCGTGTTTCTTGTGCTGCAAAGATACGCGCTTATTGGTGATGGGCTTGCGCATATATCATTTGGAGGGATTGCTGTAGGCATGCTGGTAAATATAATGCCTTTTCTTACTGCTATGGGGTTTGCTATTCTTGCAGCATTTGGAATACTTAAGCTTAGAGAAAAAGCAAAAATTCATGGGGATACATCAATAGGCATAATAAGCCATGCAAGCCTGGGGCTGGGAGTATTTATTGCAAGCATAGCGCATGGGTTTAATGTTAATCTGCTGAGCTATCTCTTTGGCAATATACTTGCGATAAGCACGCCAGAAGTCATTCTTTCAATTGTTCTTGCGCTGATAGTGATAGTAGTTATAATACTTAATTATCGCAATCTGTTCTATCTTACATTTGATGAGGAATCTGCCAGAGCTGCTGGTATAAAGGCTGATTTTCTCAGCACGCTTCTTATTGTCCTGACTGCAATTACAGTTGTAGCATCAATGCGAGTCATCGGTCTGCTTCTTGTATCAGCTCTTATAATAATGCCTGCAGCAGCTGCTCTGCAGATAGCGAATAATTTCAGAAATGCTCTTATAATGTCTGCAATATTTGGTGTAGTGTCTGTGATTGCAGGATTAAGTATAGCATATATATTTGACTTTGCTGTTTCAGGGACAATAGTTCTAATGAACTTCATGATATTCCTTCTTATGTTCAGCATAAGGTCGATCAGGAAGCAGATGGTATTAAAGTCAGTAAAAAGTCAGATGTAATATATTAAAGAAAATTCTTGATTAGTTCACACATCTTTTGCTTTATCTCTGCTTTTGAATCATATATGTTGAATCTGGTGATAGAGGGCACTATGCTGCCATACATGCTGCACCCTTGCTTATATAAATCTTCTAGCCAGCTTGTCCTGTAGCGGTCATTTAGTAATATTTGATAATCTACATTAGATTCATAGTCATCGATATATCTGCCGTTGCTTCTTTCTTTTTTAATAGTAAGGTATTGTTCTCTTGTCCATCCCTCTTTTGCACATACAATAAATAGATGTGTTGGCGGATTGCCAAAAGTAATCTTATGACCAGGCAGATTGAGATAGTCTTTCATGAAAATGCCATCTGGAATCATATTCTTATCATATATCTGGTAACATGCTGATTCTTCGCTCCTGCTTCTGATGATTATCTTATTCTTCTTTCTCAGCATTCTCCTGAACCTTAGGAATTCGTCAATTCTATATGCTTGATGACTATAAGCTGCAGCAATAGGGTCAAAACTGCTGAAATATTGGGTTCTTTGCTGTTCAAGGGTCCTGTTGACCTGACCAGCGCCTCTTTTGGTCGGTTCTTCCATTATCCAGACATCAGCAGAATCAGGATTGATATAAGTGCTGACATTGTTCCTGATGCATGATGCTATTTTTAAATCTTCATTTGTGTTTCCGCCAATCATCAATTGGTTTGCCTGAAAGACTATCTCTTTTTTGTCCTCTTCAGAAACTTGGTTGTCACTAAGGAATTGCTGCAGGCTAATGTGCTGAGAATTGTATCTCTTGAATATTTCAGCATGAAATAATGCAGCTATCTCTGTCCCTCTAATATCTCTTACTCTTTTTCCTAATGACTGGAAGAAATTTATCAAGTCATTGACCTGTGTGCCTGTTCCGCTCATGTCAGGTCCGCTTACAACAATATCAAGGAATTGGCTTTCCATCTATCAATCTTAAAAATTCCTAAATTTATAAATGTTTCTAAGAATTTGCTGATACCATCTATTATGATCCTGATGATTATAAGCTATGATATCAAATATCACTTTGTGAATGCTTTAGTATTTTTTGTGTTGATTGCATGTGTTATTGAAATTGTACAGATTATTCTTCCATCCATGCCTGCTATGCTTGTGGATTTTGGTCTGCATGTGGGTGGTGTGGTTGTTTATCTGCGGAGAATTTTTAATATTTGAAATAGTTCAACCCCTGACTATTTCATCTTTTTCTTCTTGATTTTTTTATGAGCATGATGTTTGCAAGCTATATTGTCCTTAAGACTCTCGTTAGAAGAATTAAATAAATAAGAATAAAATAAGACAGTTTTACCGCCAGTCGAAGATTATTTGGACTATTTCCTATATTTCTGGTAGAGATCTCTTTCTTTTTCAATATTTGGGCTTACCCTTATCAGTTTATCAAGTGAGGTTTGTTTATTCTTTAGTTTTGTCAATCCGTCCTGATAGAAAGAAATAAGTCCATGTTTGATAGCATTTTCTCTTACTATGTTCGGATCATTGATGTCTTCTATATCTCCAATCTCGTCACTATTTGGTGTCCATATCTCAT
>JAGLGH010000170.1 GCA_023144115.1 Nanobdellota archaeon
TGTTTTCTAAAAAAATCCTACCTGAACACATTTCTCAGATTAAATCTCTATCCCAAAAAATGTTAAACACAAATTCTCATTTAACATCTAAATATCCAATCTGAGTTTTTTGCCAATCATTCTTAAGTCCTACTTTCCACATATAAAAGATTCCATCATCATTTTTATATGATAAAACTGGTGTTTGATAACCCTTATTGAAATTTTGCAAAGTTGCCGAGATTAATTCTCCCTCAACATCTGGAAGCATAACCCTGGTTGTTTGCCAATCATTATGGACTCCTAATCTCCAGAAGTAAACTATTTCATTACCATTTTTATAAGGAATTATTGGTATTTGATAAGAACCATTCTGAGGATTTTGCAATGTTGGATTCATTAATTGCCCACTGTAAGAAGAAATTTTAGAATCTAAATCAGACTTATGTTGTAGAGTATTATTCTTTGTCCTAATTATATTAAATCCAGCTGTCAATGCTAGAATCAATGCCAGACCTGTTAATAGTTTTTTCATGTTAAAATTATAAATAAAACCCCCTATTTAAATATATAAGGTTTTTCAAACCACCAACCGAACATTTTATATATCCTAAAGCAGCAATTAACCAGATGATAAACAAAAATGAATGGAAAAAGATGAAGCTTGAACTTCAGGCTTATGACTCAAAAAGAGAAGAGCTGATAAAGCAGTCCAGGGTTGTGCTTAAGAAATCAAAGATGCTTATTTATGCAATACACAGGAAGGATATGAAAGGCATTGACAGCTTATTTAAGGATGTAAAAAAGGATAAAGACAATCTTGATAAGATTGCAAAACTAAAATCTAAATTACTGGATGAAGGCAGCTATTCAGCAGCATGTCAGGAATATGTAGAAGCAGCAGCATTTCTTGAATTCGAAAAATCTAATCCACTCCCCTCAGCAAAAAAACTAGGTGTATCAACATCTGATTATCTTATGGGATTAGCTGACCTTACTGGAGAACTGACTAGGCTTGCAGTAGCAAGCGCTATCAAAGGACAGTATGAAAAAGTGGGATATATCAAAGACTTTGTAGCTGAACTATGGGGAGAGATGTTAGAATTTGATTTCAGGAATTCTGGATTAAGAAGGAAATTTGATTCAATCAAATATAATCTTAATAAGATTGAAGATATAAGATATGATATAAAGATGCGAAAATAACATGGAAACAAACAGCGAATTACAAAACTCAGTAAAAACAGCTCTTTTGCAATGCATGAATCTTAAGAAAGACGAATCATGCCTGATAATTACAGATAAGAATAAGCTTGATATTGGAACTGCTTTCTATGAACAGGCAAAGCTTATCACTGACAATGTGAAATTGATTGAGATTCCTGAACTTAAGGTAAATGGAGCAGAGCCTGCACAAGAAATCGCAGAAGAAATGCTAAAGTATGATGTGATTATGATTCCCACATCCAAATCCATGTCTCACACAAATGCAAGAAGAAAAGCAGTAGAACATGGAGCAAGAATTGCTTCAATGCCAGGCATTACAGAAGACATGGCTATAAGATGCCTTAATGCTGATTACAGAAAAATAAGGGAAAGAACCAGAAAATTAGCTGACCTTATGACTGCCGCAAGTTCAATCCAAATCACTTCTTTTAAAGGCACAGATATAACTATGGATATTAAAGAGCTTAAATGTTCTGGTACAAATGGAGGCATATTTGATAAGCCCAGAAAATGGGGAAATCTTCCAGAAGGAGAAGCTTGCATGGGTCCGCGTGAAGGCACAACTAATGGAGTATTTATTGTCGATCTGACTATGGCTGGTGTTGGCAGGGTTGAAACTCCTATCAAAATAACTGTAAAAGATGGATTTGCAGTTTCAATTGAAGGCGGCAAAGAAGCTGATAAGTTAAGAGAGCTGCTTAAAAGCATGGATGACAAAAGAGTTTATACTATTGCAGAGATCGGTATCGGCACAAATGATAAGGCAATCATCACAGGAAATACTTTAGAAGATGAGAAAGTCATGGGAACTGCCCATATAGCACTTGGAAACAATATAAGTTATGACGGCGGAACAACAGATGCTCCAATCCATCTTGACGGCGTGTTTGACAAGCCTACTATTTTCATTGATGGAAAGATGGTAATTGAGAACGGCATATTTCTGATATGATAAATAAAAACTTTTCACTTATACAAAAACACCCCTCTCTCAGGAGAATTATATCTTTTCTTAAAATCATTTCTGAACTTTTCAAATCTTCCTTCAATAATTGCAGTCCTTATCTCTTTCATAAGATTCCTTATAAAATAAAGATTATGATAAGATGCAAGCCTTAATCCAACTGCTTCATTAAACCTTAACATATGGTGGATATAAGATTTTGAATAATTTTTGCAGACAAAGCAGCCACATTCCTCATCAATAGGTCCTTCATCATTCCTGAACTCCTTGTTCTTGATAAGAATCCTGCCTTTTGATGTCATAAGTGTGCCATGCCTTGCATTCATAGTAGGAAACCTTGAATCAAAACAATCAACACCTCTTGCTACTGATTCAAGAATATCTGTAGGCTCTCCCACTCCCATAAGATAGATTGGCTTTTTCCTGTCAATAAACCGCATAGAATGATCAAGAATATCAAACATCTCTTCACGCGGCTCTCCAAAAGCAAGCCCTCCAATCGCTATGCCGTCAAAGTCAAGCGAATTAGCATGATTTATACTAAACTCTTTCAAATCCCTGAAAAGACCACCCTGCACAATACCAAAAAGAAGCTGCTTGCCGCTGCAATTCTTATCATGATAAGTCTTGCATCTCTCTGCCCATCGCATTGTCCTCAACAACGTATCTTTAAAAGTCTCATAGCTGTCACCATATTTATTCACATGGTCAAGCACCATAGAAACATCGCTTCCAATCTTGTCTTCTATATCCATAACATCTTCTGGAGTAAGAAAATAATCTTTTCCATCAAATGGACTATTAAATGTCACACCTTTATCATCAATCTTCTTTAGAAAACGCTGAGACAACATCTGAAACCCACCGCTGTCTGTGAATATAGTCTTGTCATAACTCATAAACTTATGTATGCCACCTACTTTCTCAAGCAGTTCAAGCCCAGGCTTAAGATACATAATAAAAGAATTAGATATAACCGCATCTATCTTCAGCTGCTTTAAGTCATGAGAACTTATCTGCTTCACAGCTCCTTTTGTAGCTACAGGCATGAAAAAAGGCGTCTCAACCTTGCCATGAGCAGTAGTCAGAATTCCTGCCTTTGCATTACCCTCTGATGCTTCTATCTCAAACATGATGGAGGATAATGGGGATTGGTTTAAAAATGGTTTGATTTTAATTCCATAAAATTAGATAATTATATATAGTAAAATGATTTTCTAAATTATAAAACCATTTAAATATAAATTTAATAAATAAATGGGGATAAAAAACAATATTTGGGGGTTCTTTAAAATGAAAAAATTAATATTAGTAATTATGAGTCTAGTAGTAGTGGTATTATTAGGTGCAGCAGCATTAGGAACATTTGCTTCTTCTTCACCTAAAGAAATAAAGACAATTGGTGAATCTGAATTAACTGATAATAATAATGTAGATAAACCAAAATTTCATCCAACAAGAAAAGTTGCTTCTGCAACTTCTTTCAAAGATAAGATGATATTTAGATTAAAAGGCTGCAAAATAATGCATGAATTTGACCAGGCAACAGTTATTGATTGCCCACCAGGACTTGAAATCAAGAATTCAAGACCTGAAAAGATGTATTATCTTACAGACATGGATTCAAATATCCAGATAAGTGCTAATAAGGTCTGGAATCTTATTGATGAGGATGGTGAAAATGTCACAGGTAAAAATGTGGCTGTTGCAGTTCTTGATACAGGAATTGATACTTCACATGAAGAATTCTCTCAGACTTTAATAATTAATCAGAAAGATTTTGTCAACTTTGATGATACAGCAAATGATGATCATGGCCATGGCACTCATGTTGCAGGAAATATTGCTGCATATGGCTATAGAGCCGATGCAAAAGGTGTTGCTCCTGGTGTTGACTTAATGATTGGAAAGGTTTGTTCCTCAAGTGGTTGCCCTGAGGGAGCAATAGTTGAAGGAATCCAGTGGGCTATAGATAATGACGCTCAAGTAATCAGCATGAGTCTTGGAGGAGGCAACTATGGGGGTCATTGTGATGATATAGGTGATCTTACTGTTGAAGCTGTAAATGAGGCATACGCTGCAAACATTGTTGTTGCTGTTGCATCTGGAAATGATGCTTCAGGCGTATCAAGCCCTGCATGCGCAAGTGGCGCGGTTGCTGTTGGTGCTGTTAATACGAGAGATAAGATAGCAAGGTTTTCAAACACTGGCACTGCTCTTGATGTTGTTGCCCCTGGCGTTGAAATTTTGTCTTCATATCCTTGTTATCTTGTCCCCATAACGACATCAATATATTATGGTTGTGGTGATGACCCTTGTGCAAGCTGTGTATGGTA
>JAGLGH010000171.1 GCA_023144115.1 Nanobdellota archaeon
AAGGTATATAAAAGTTGCTATTTTGGAGGATTAATTATTAGAGTTCTTGAGTTTTAATTTATTATTTTTTTAAAAACAATTAAATTAGAATGAGCCATCGAGGATACAAACGTGATGCGTAGCAGCCTCACCCGCCCACTGTACAGCTATTCACGGCGTTCATAACTGCACTCATAAAAAGAAAATGATAAAAAGAAAATGAGCCTGCGAGGATTCGAACCCCGGTTAACCGGTTACTTCCCTGATGAGCGTCACCAGAGCCGAAGCCGGTTGCACTATCCAGACTATGCTACAGGCCCAATTACTACAAAAGAAACAGCAACATTATAAAAAATTATCTAAAAATTGTAAGTAGAAAGTCAATTGAAAATATTTCTAACATATTTCCAGGCTTTCAGGAATACGCTTTCCTGTTCAACATCATATATTTCAATCTTAAGCATAATATCACTTCTTAGTTAGAGTTATTTCGATAGTAGAGACCCGGACATCTTTCCCTTCTTTATTTTGGAATCCCTCACTATCTATTGCAATATCTTTGACAACAACACTCTCTTTAAGGAATCTTTTGGCAGAGACTTCAGAGACATCAACTGCCCGGGAAATGAATTTTCCCCTTGCCTTGATAATCACTTCATCTGCACCTTTTGTCGTGAATTGCATCACAACAGCAGTCACATAATTCATAAACGGCCGATTTCCTATAAATATTGAGTTGTCATTTGTCATGAGATATCTCCTCTTAAAAATCTCCTTTTTTCATAAGCCTGGTTGCATAGCCTGCAATAATATTTCTCAGCTTTTTTGAAGGAACATCTGCAAGTTCATCAACGATGACTTTATTTTCAACAAAATCTTTCTTGAACTTGTCTGGATTTTGCTCTATAAGATCATGTGTGACCCTTTTCACCAATTGTGTTTTTATTCTTCCCATTATTATCACCAAAACCCCTTATCTAATATTATAGCTCTTGTAGTAGTCTATTATTTATAAACTTACCTATTATATATGTAATCTTTTCTTAACTTCTTCAGAATTTAACTCCCTGAGCGCGTCTTTTGCAATCCATTTTGAGGGTTTTGAGTCTTTTTTCTCAATCTGATGGCAAATTGCTGTTGCTTTTTGGTTCAGAAGCTCATTTCGTTTTCCAATCTGACGTATAGCCCAATTTACAGCTTTCTTGACAAAATTTCGTTCATCTGTAGACTCTTTCTTTGCAATCTCAAGGAATTTTAGAAAAACATTATCTTCAGATTTTTTGTCATGCACAGCTAAAACTGCCATCATCACAAATCCTGCCCGTTTTACAAACTCCTCTTCTCTTGAACTCCATTCAACAGCTTTTTGATGGGCAAATCTTGTCTTCCTGAAAAGATTATTGCAGCACTGGTCGCAGATGTCCCATGAATTGAAATCTTTGACCCACTTTTCCATCTGCTTTTCAGTGACCTTATCAGGCTCATCAATCAGGCAGGCAATTATCCTTGCCTCATGTATGCCAGTATTCCACAAATCTTCTACAAGCTTGTGATTTTTGCCTACCGATTTAGCTATATCTCTGAGAACAGGCATCTGTATGAATAAGGCATTATCAATATTTATACCAAATCTTAGAAAATCAGCCTTTCGATTTGGAACAGAAAGCTTTTTCAATTCTTTTATGATATCATCTATAGGATTCATTTTTTCTTTTGCTGGTTTTGCCCTTTCTTAAACTTTGGCAAAAAATGCTCTATAAAGATAAGAAATATAAAAAAGCACAATACAGCCCAGAGTACCATCCATATAGATGAACTAAAGAACATATCTGTAAAGAGATCTGAACATTCCCCTGCACCTCCAGGCTGTGTCACCTGCGCAGTGAGATCAAAATCATAACATACTTCACCAAGAGCTAAAGAATGTGAATAAGTCATGAAAGCCATACCTACTACAAAGATAAGAACAGATAATGCAAATGACTGTTTATATGACTGTTTCATCAATATAATTAAAGATTAGCTTATATATAAATATTTAGTTTCTCACTTATTAAATGCATAATATCTGGACATCATCCTGTGAATAATTCCCTTCTTCCTTTTCTTTGTGATATACATATAGCCCAGGGTTGCAGCAATCAATGCCCCAATCAGATCCAGAATCAGGTCAACCATTGTATCAACAAGTCCGCTGCCCTGCATACGAAAACCAAATAGTATATCTGCGGTGAATTCAAAGATCTCCCATATTGCACCTAAGGAAAGAGCAAAAAATAAAGTAAAAACCGCTACAAAAAATGCGTTTCCTTTAACCTCTTTAGTATAGAATAATACATAGATAATCATAAAACCCAGAATGCCAAGCATCACTGCAGATGATGAATGGAGCATAAGATCCCACCATACTACTTTATGATAGAATCCCTGCATCTCTCCTAATGCAAAATGAAGGAAAAGAAATAGTGTTACAAATGTCTCAAACTCAAGAGGAATATTTATCTTGTAGTTCCTCTCAATTATTGAAGGGAGGAAAGTGAAAAAAAGAGCAATGATAGACGAAAATATCAGGAATAAATCCTTTCTGACAATACTCAGAATCACAAGGGCAAAAAGCGCAATCTTCAAGACTATAGATATCTTTAACTGAATTTTATCAATTCTATCCAGTTTACTGCGCTTATGAGGGTGCATATCTAAGATTTTGTTTTACTTGAATTTAAATCTTTGCATTTTTTTAAAAAAATCAAATCTATAAGCAAAGATTTAAATATACAGCCAGCCTTCTGAAATCCAGGGGGATTTATATCGATATGTATTCTAAATGGAAGAATAGAATCATAGGTGAACTTGGAAAGCCTGAATCTGGTAAAAATATAGAATTTGAGAATATTCCTGCAATTATCAAGCGCTGCCCAAAGTGCCAGTCAATTTCTTTAGAGTATGATTCAAAAACAGGCAGGATATATTGCACAAAATGCGGTTTTGAAGAGTATATACCAAAAATAGAATAATTTATTCTCCAAACCAGATGGAGATGATAACAAAGAGGTGGAAAGCTGAAAAGCATAATAAAATGACAAGACATAAAGAACAGAGAGTAGGAATATTTATAGATGTGCAGAATATGTATTATTCTGCAAAGCAGTTGTATAGCTCAAAAGTGAATTTTATCTCAATTCTCAAAGAAGGAGTCGCAGGCAGGAAACTGATTAGGGCAATGGCTTATGTCATAAAAGCTGATATTGGAGAAGAGCAGCATTTTTTTGATGCCCTCACAAAAATAGGTTTTGATGTAAGGATAAAAGATCTCCAGATATTCTTTGGAGGAGCAAAAAAAGGTGATTGGGATATTGGCATAGCCATGGATGTCATCAGGATGGCAGGTAAACTGGATACAATTATACTTGTCAGTGGGGACGGCGATTTCAAAGAGATGCTTGAATATGTAAAAGCAGTAGGATGCAGGGCTGAAGTCATGGCATTTGGCAAAACAACATCCTCAAAGCTGAAAGAAGAAGCTGATCTTTTCATAGACCTGGGCCAAAATACAAGAAAATACCTGATAGGATCCAGGCAAAGGAGACCTGCTCCAATGAAGAAAACAGTCCCAAAAATAACAGGCACAAAAGTAGCAGTTCCAAAAGATGCAAAGCAAGCGGAAAAAGCCAAACAGCCAGCTGTTATTGAAGCTGCTGTAAAACCTGCAAAAAGAGCGCCAGACCTGTCTCAGAAAAAGCAGACAAGAATAGAGATGCCAACTCTGCCAAAGATTGAAGTCCAAAAGAGAGAAGAGGTCTTAAAAAAACAAATATAAAGCAGAGATAAACATAACACCACAATTCGAATGGTTTTTTCAATGTATAAAATCCTTAAGAAACAAAAGATTGGAGAGAATATATACGAGATGCAGATAGATGCCCCTCATATTGTGAAATACGCAGAGCCAGGCAATTTTATCATCCTTAGAAAAGATGAGAATGGTGAAAGGATACCATTTACTATCGCTGATTTTGACAAGACAACAATTACAATAATATTCAATGTTGTAGGCAAGACAACTGCAGATCTTGCAAAGCTCAAGAAAGGCAATATGCTTAAAGATGCAGTTGGTCCGTTGGGCAATCCTGCTGAAGTAAACGAGTTTGGATCTGTGTGCCTTATTGCAGGAGGGACTGGATGCGCAGCCAGCTATATCATAGCAAAAGCGCTTAAAAAAAAGGGCAACAGGATTACAAACATCATTGGAGCAAAGACCAAAAACCACTTGATATGGGAAGATAAGTTTAAGCAGATCAGCAACACGATGATAATCTGCACTGATGATGGCAGCAAGGGAATGAAAGGGCCTGTGACAGAAGCATTGGAAAAACTTATTCGCAATAAGTATTTCAACAGAGTAATAACAATAGGTCCACCTGCAATGATGAAAGAGGTTGCAAGGCTGACATATCAGAGGAGCAAGACAGTTGCGCATCTTTCGCCAATCATGATTGACGGAATTGGAATCTGCGGAGGGTGCCGCATAAAAGTCGCAGGAAAAACCAAATTTGTCTGCATCGATGGTCCTGAGTTTGATGCGCATGATATTGATTTTGATGTGCTGCAAAACCGCAACACAAGATTCAGGGAGGAAGAGAAATCTTCGCATCATAAGTACCATAGCAGCTGCATAAAAAAGGCAGCCAAGAGGATGAAAGCCCAAGAAACAAGAAAAACGCAAAAAGCTGCAAAAACAAAAGTTATCAAAAAAGATGCAAAAAAGAAAAAGCCCACTGCAAAAACGAGAAAAACGAGATAACATGAAAGATCCTATGTCTAAAATTGTATCAGGATCATGGACCACAAAATTTAGAGAGGTCGATAAAGGTTATCTGTTAGATGAGGCTATAGCAGAAGCTTCAAGATGCATGCAGTGCAAGGAACCTACCTGCATTGAAGGATGTCCTATCCATGTCAATATTCCTGAATTTTTACAATGCATAAAAGAGAGGGATACAAAAAGCGCGATGATAGTCATAAGGGAAGCAAACCAGTTGTCTGGCATATGCAGCAGATTATGCCCTCATGAAAGATTGTGCGAAGGAAAATGTAATCTCAATCAGGAAGGCAAAGCTATATCTATTGGCTGCCTTGGGCGCTTTGCATTTGAAAATGAAGATAATGTGTTTATCTTTCCATATAAGATTCCTAAGAGCAGGAAACAACAAAATGCAAAGAAGACTAACAAGAAAATTGCAGTAGTAGGCAGCGGACTGGCAGGGCTGGCATGCGCTTCATATCTTGCTTCAAGGGGTTATAATGTTATGATATACGAAGCGTTGCATGATTTAGGGGGAATACTGAGATCCAGCATACCTGAGTTCAGGCTTCCGATAAAGATCCTAAATACTGAGATAGAGAATATAAAAAAGAAAGGGGTCAGGTTCCTTGTCAATCATGTCATTGGCAAGACATTGACAATCAATGACCTGCAAAATGAATATGATGCTGTTTTTATAGGAACTGGTGCAGGACAGCCTCATCTGCCAGACATCCCTGGCGAGCACCTCAATGGTGCCATCACTGCAAATGAATTTCTGACAAGGATAAATCTTATGGGGTCGCATAAGTTCCCAGATTATGATACTCCAATAAACAAGCATATCAAGACAGTTGTTGTGGGAGGAAATGATAAGGCAATTGATGCTGCAAGAACTGCAAAAAGGCTTGGATCAGATGTCACAATCGTATACAAAAGCACTTTTGATGAGATTCCTGCAAGGTATGCAGATATTAATCATGCAAAGGAAGAAGGAATCAATTTCCTATTCCTGACTTACCCTACAAGAATAATAGGAAAGAATCATGTAAAAGAGATTGAGCTTATACAGATGATGCTTGCGGAAGAAGACGATTCAGGAAAGAAGAAAGCTGTGCCTATTGAAAATACAGAATACATTATGGAATGCAGCCAGGTAATTCTTGCCATAGGTCAGAAACCAAGCCCAATCATCACAAAGGACTCAAAAATAAGCCACCGCAGAGATGGGCTCATAGTAGTAGATGGAAAAATGAGAACAAGCAGAAAGAATGTCTTTGCTGGCGGAGCAGCCATCAGCGGAACAGAGAGCGCAATCCATGCTATCAGAGACGGAAAGCTGGCTGCTGAGAATATTGATGAGATGCTGCGGGAAGGATGAACTGAAATGGAAATTAGTCAAACGAAAACCGACACTACCAGTCAATAGATGGGTAGCATGCTTCGTCCTTCGGACT
>JAGLGH010000172.1 GCA_023144115.1 Nanobdellota archaeon
CACTGGTGGAAAAAACAGATTTTAAAAGTGATTTTTTCGAAACATTTATATACTAAAAAGTAAATACTTATTTACTAAAAGGTAAATGGTATAAAATGCTAACTAAAACTCAGATTAAAATTATGCAACTTATTGTTTCACGCATAACAGATTTATTTTCAATAAATGGTATAGCCAATATACTTAAAATGAATGTTTCTTTAGCTCATAGAGCAATAAAACCATTAATCAAAGAAAAAAAGTTATTGAATTTAAATAAGCAAAATCATATTTCCTTAAATTATCGGGAGAATCATGACGTATTAACTTATGTTGAATATATGAGGCGCAATGAGTTATTAAACAAACCGAGAAATATAGACTTGGCTATGTGTCTTAAAGATTTTATTGATAACTTTCAAGAAGAAGCATTTGTACTGCTTATTTTTGGCTCAGCAGTAAACATTAGGAATCCGGGAGATATTGATATTTTATTAATTTTAGATGATATCAAGAAAACAGAATCAGCAGAAAGATTTCTGCACAATATCTCAAGGAATTACGAGCTTGATGAAAAACTCCATATAGTTGCAATATCTTATGAAAGTGTTTGTGAAATGCTTAGTGCAAGAAATGAAGTTAATGTGATGAATGAAGTCCTTAACAAACACATCATTGTCTATGGTGCTGAAATATATTATAGATTGATAAAGAAAGGAAGAAGATAATGATTGAAGAAAAAAGAATCAAAGAAGTGGAGAATAGAGTAAAAAACTATATCAGAGAAAGTGTAATTGAGACAAAAGGAACCAATAAGCATGTGGATTTCTTTCTTACCAATGCTAAAGATTCTCTTAACTCTGCACGATGTTTATTTGATATGTCAACTAATCAAGACTATCAAAATTACACAGGGTATGTTGGATTTAATGGATTTTTATGGGTAATCAACGCAAGTTATTATTCCATGTTTTATACTGCCCGAGCTTTGCTTGAGAAAGAAGGTATCAAGTTTAAATCTGACCAGTCAATTCATGCTCTGACTTTTGATGCTCTTATCTATTACTTTTATCTAACAGGAAAACTCCAAAAGAAATTATTCGAATATTACTTAGAAGCAAAAGAAGAAGCAATAGAATTACTAGGAAAACAAAAAGCAGATGAACTTGTTGAAGGGTATTTTTATGAAAAGGGGAAACGAGCATCTTTTACATATGAGATTGGGACATTTGCAATACAAAATAAAGCAAAAACGTCCCTTATAAGAGCAACAAGATTTAATAAAGAAATTAAAAGGATAATCTAAAACTGTATTGCAATAGATGATGTCTGAAGGCCTGATCCTATTGCTGTAAGAATCACTTTTGATCCATCTTTGATTATTTCTTTTTCTCTTGCCTCTGCAAGAGCTACTGCACAACATGCTGCTGAGATATTGCCATATCTGTCAATATTACAATAGATTTTTCTGGAATTCTCGTTTTTCCTTTCCTTGTCATAATCATGAAAAAACTTTGCTCCCAGGGTGTCAATTATTCTGATATTTGCCTGGTGAGGGAGATAAAGATCTACATCATTTTTTGACCAGCCTGCCTTTTGCATAACTTTCTCAGTGCATTCATACATTTTTTTAACTGCATTTAGCATAACCTTATTGCCTTCAGGCATTCTTAATTTGTTTTCACTATTTTTATAGATATACATAAGTTTGCCCCCAAAAGGATCTGAGAGGTTATATGAAAAAAGCAGTCCTTTATCTGATTGAGACGGTCCTATTACAGCAGCTCCGGCACCATCTCCAAAAAGAGCAGAATTAGCGCCTTTATAATCAACTATGCTTGTCATATGCTCTGCAGCTATAGCAAGATATATCCCTGGATTTGTCTGCATCCTCGACATAATTATATCCAGATTAAGACAATATCCAGCGCATGCTGCTGCAACATCATAGCATTCGCATGCATTAATCGCTCCTATCTTTTCCTGGATCTGAGCAGCAGCTGAAGGAAAGCCTATAAGGTTTGTCATTGTAGAAACAATAATTCCATCTATATTTTCTGCAGATAGACCTGCATCTTTTATCGCTTCTTTCGCAGCTTCTGCTCCCATATCTGCAGTATTCTGGTCAGGAATATCAAGATATTTCTCTCTTATCCCAAGCTCAACCATAAGCCTGTTATTGCTTGCCATTCTTCTTTCTTTGATTCCCATCATCTGCCTTATTATAGAATCAGATGTATTTATTGTCTTGAGGATCTCATCATTATATCCATATATATTAAGCGGATTAAGGCTTTCAAAGAACTTGTTATCAAGAACATGCTCAGGAACATAATACCCAGTACCCATAATCTTTGCATTAGGCATAAACTAGAATTAATTTAGGTGATTTAAATAGTTTACTTTAATCTCTCTTTAGTAACAAATATAATTTATAAATCCTAAAAAGATTTATAAATCCTTCCTGATTACCATTACTACTAACTGATAATAACCTTTATTTGATAAAATAAAGCGAAAATCCTAAGTCTTGGTAAGCAAAGCTTACTAAGAAGTTAGAGAGCTCTGCTCTCCAACTATTCACTATCCCACGCAGCAAGCTG
>JAGLGH010000173.1 GCA_023144115.1 Nanobdellota archaeon
TATTAAACCCAAGTAGGAATAAAGCGAAAATATTAAGATAATTATATCCAAGTTGTAATAAATAATAGGAAGGGGGGGAATAAAATGAGAAAAAAATTCAAAAAAGGAATAGAAACTATCATTAATTCTGAAACAGCAAAAAAGGCAGGCAAATTATTTGCAGACTATTCATCTGGTCTTAAAGACACTATTGCAAACCAGAGTAAGAAACTGGCAAAGAAATATGTTAAAGACAATGTCACAAAAGATAACCCTACTGGCGCAAAAATTGGAGCTGTTAGTGAATCTCTAATAAAGCAGGCAGCAACAAGCATCAGTCACGGTATAAGCTCACTGCAAAGCTATCTTAAAGATATGACAACAGAATCCAGAAGATATAATGAGCTGCCTGAATTTGAGGCAGCCAAAAGCTTGTTTATGAGATATGCCAGAGAAGACTCAATGCAGGGAGAAGAAACAATAAAATATAAAGAAGATGAATTTACAATTAATAAAACAGAAGAGGGATTATATTTAGACTTACAAAGCAAACAAAAAAGTGTTCATATATCATCTATTCTCAAAGATAAAAAGCCTTCTCAACTAGAATTTGAACTTGAAAATATTACTGAAGATCTTTTAGAGAGAGTTAACTGGCTGGCAGATCCTGCAATAGTTGATGTCAAGATGCACAAAACATTACACTTTAAGGCAGATATAGACAATATAATCACCTATTCAGCAGATTACAAAAAATGCAAAGGTGAAGGTGAGATAACCTACAGACCTAATAATCAGACTGGTGTAAAATTAATTTATACAATATTCGCAAGCAAGAAGATGGAGGACAATTAAAATGGCAGATTATAAAAAAGTATTGGATCAACAATTAGGTACACTTGATGACACAATAAAAAGGCGTAATAAGGATTATATTAAAAAAGAAGGTGGCGGCTTGGCGGATAAGATTAGTCACATTGCATACACAAGACCAGAGATGTTTAAAACTGGTGTTAAATACACTGCTATAGGAAGTCTTGGTTATATAGCTGGAGTGATTCTTCCTATTGTTACAGGTCCTAGTGCAGCAGTCCTTAGTTTATTAGGATATGCAGGAAAAAAGTATATCTATGATCCGCGTTTTAAGAAAAAAAAGTAGAACAAAGAATTTTATAAATAACTGAATAATAAAGCAGAGATAGGGGGTAATTAAAAAATGAAAGATTACGATATTAAAACTGGATTGCAAAATCCTCCAATTCCCACAGAAGAAAAAGTAGGATATATGTTAAGCGAAGGAAGGAGGGAGCTGGATGAATCATTGCAATATATGGATAAGATAAAGACCAAATTAAATAGCTTACAGATCAATACAAAAGACATATTTGAAAAATTTACTCAAGTATATGAATCTAAAGCAAGAGAAATAGAAGAGGATTCAACTGAACTTACACAGTATGATAAAGTTAAAGCATTCTTTTCTACACTGCCAGGATTTGCAAAAAGAGATGATACTCCTGAGACAATGTTTGGAAACATGTTGGATGCTCTGGTTGAAGAGGCAGATAATGAATATTCTAAACTAGAGAAAAGACTTAAAAAATCTGGGAAAATTCTTGAAATTGTTGAAGAGCAATTGGATAATCTTATCATTAATTCAAAAAAATATGGTGATGAGATGAGAACATATAATCAAGATAGGAAGAATTATGAGAACAAGCTACAAGACCTTGAAGCTCAACTGGCAGATTTAGACAATCAAAATATAGATTATCTTGACATTAAGCAAGATATTATTGAAACAAAAAGGGGACTGGAAAAAACAAATAGACTAAGGTCATCAGCCCTAAACAAATACAATAATGCATTGAACCTCCTCGACGCTCTTGAATGCTTTAGAGATGAAAATGTGATAATGAATGCAGATGGGGAAAATGTATATGAACTACTGGTGAACAGCAGCAATTCAATCAAACCTCTTTTTAATATGATATCTTCATCAGCAAATCTTGCAGATGCTCAGGTGAATGCGTTAAAGGCTCACGATCTGCTTAAGGAGATATTTAATCCTGCAATGATTGCTGTCACTGCAGTTGCAAAGAGTATCAGCAAGGTTGCTACAGAAAGAATGAAAGAGAAAATGATAGTAGAACCAACAATTGATGTTGTCACGGGCTTAAGCTATGAGCACAAAAAAGAAATTAATGAAAGGTACATAGAAGAAGACATGTTAGTGGATAGAATCATAAATAACCATACTTCAGACCCAAAACAAATTGAAGAAGGAATCATAGACTTAGGAAAGGATGAAAATGGAGATTATAGACCAAGTAAAGATAATAATAAAGAGGATGAATAAAGCCTATAATAACACAAAAACATCCAAAAGCCATCTCAAAGGATCTGACCAGGAGTTATTGTCCAGGATTAATGAAGCTAAAGAATTGATGCAGCCTATGAATCAAGAGGATTATAAAAAAAGCTGGAACATAGGCATCAGCGAACCAGAGTATGGCAAAAAGCTGGAACCGCTAAATTATCTTATAGGTTATCTTGGCAATGCAAGGGATAAACTTCAGGATGAGCTTGTATTCAAATCAGATAATATAATGAAAATAGATATACAGATGCGCAGGATGCGCAATGACCTGGAATCACGAAAATCACTGCTTGAAGAACTTGTCGAAAGACGCGATGTTGCAAGAGAAGCATATAGGCACATTAAAGCAGAAAAAGACCAGATAACCATAGGAAATCAGGACCAAATAACCAGGGAAGACAAAGAGTACATTGTTATCCTGGAAAAATATCAATGTCTTAAAAGAGAAAAAGAAAATACAGACAATGCTGTGCGAAATAATGCAAAGCTGTATGAAAATACATTGCAGAATCTTAAGCTCATAGAGATTTCTGCTGAGCAAAGCAGAATTTCTCTTGAAGATGATAAAATAATAGCTGCATGCATTGAAGATGCAGTTGAAGAAATCAATGCTGTTTATCACCAGGTTGTTAATTTTATGCGAGGAAAAGAAGATGGACAAACTTTCAGGAATGGCTGAGGAGATTGGCAAGCACCATGAATCTGCTGGAATACAGCATACAAAGCAAGAGAAGCATGCAGGTGCTCCTGTGAACATAAAGCTAGAAGGAAAAGCCAAAGAGAATTATCTTAACAACCTTAACAACTGCATGTCATATCTGCAGAAACAGGCAGAGAACCTGGAGAGCGCTTACATTAAATCTAGCCTGAGGATTATAGCAAAAACAACCACTAAAGATGATTATCTCTGGCTTGGCAAGACATATGGTTTTTCAATGCAAAAAACCGATATTCTCCAAAATATCAAAAGTCTTATATCTATACTATATCAAAGACCACAAATAGAAGTTTCACCTGCTACAGGCATGCCAGCCACGCCAATGATTATGGCAATAGATTATGCAGGAAAAAATATTGATAATGAATTAGAAGAATTGACTTCAAAAGTATCTTCTGGTTTTGCAAAAAAGAATGATAAAGAACTAAATATTGAAAATCTTCTCATTGAAAGGATTAAATCAAAAATCTATGCTTTTGACACTCCTGCTGCAGAATTGCTTCAGGCTGAAGGCAAGCCATTGCATGAGATTATTGCGCCTGAACTTGCTTTAAGGGACCGGAACTATTTTCTTGATGCTATCAAGAGAAATGATTTTAGCATTGAGAATGATATCCCCAGAGCTGCTGCAATTATCGATAGGCTAGCGCACGATTCATATGGCATTTCAAAAACGAACATTGATGAGATTTCAAATAATAACCTTAAGTTTTTTGTTAGCGACCTCAATTTCACAGGATATGATTTTATGCAAGGCAGTTTTAGCAAATCCATCTTGAGGTTTTTTGTCAATGAGAAAAAAGCTAAAAAAATATTCTTATCAAAGGATGTTAAAAAAAAAGAGATTGAGGAAACCAATGCAGAATTAAGACCAAAATATCAGAAAATTCT
>JAGLGH010000174.1 GCA_023144115.1 Nanobdellota archaeon
CTTGAAGAAAATGTCTTAAAAAATGATTATGATATTACAGCAAGAGAATACAGGAAGATATAATTAAAATTATACCAAAGTTTGATTCAAATGGATCACCAATGCCCTAGCTAAAAATATGAAAATAAAAGGTTAATGGATACTTAGAAAATAATAGCTTATTATAGAAAAGATGAAAAATTAAAAAGATAGTTAATCAAAAAAGAACAGTTAACTTATCCATATGTCTTGCAATTTCTTCTCCTTTTTTTGTAAGAGTCAGAAGCTTAAGCCTGCCTTGCTTTTCGACTTTTATCAGATTATGTGTTTCCATCTGCTGAAGAATCTTGACCACATGCGAATATGTGCAATCAACCTCTTTTGCAAGAGCAGATGCATAAAAGTTTGTTGATGAGTTTAAAAGTTCTACCAGCATAAGCGTCGGCTTTGCCCTGAAGAATACATTGAAAATTTTTTCTTTTTCTTGCATTGAATAATCCCTCCCCTTTAAATCACTTATTCAATATAGATTTTATAAAAACTATTTAAATCTTGTTATTTTGGAAAATATACAAACATCCGGAAAAAATAACACTTACCACTGGACAACCTTCCATAAACCTTATAAAGTGCTTTTGTTTCCATACAATCATGATTTCAGAAGAGGAGTTAAAAAAAATATTGTTCCCGCACGATAAAATAAGAGCCATACAAGTTGAGCTTGCCCAGGCTGTTGATCATGCAATAAAACAAAGTAAACATATAGTTGTGCATGCGCCTACAGGACTTGGCAAGACTGCGGCATCAATCGCTCCTGCGCTTGCCAATGCAATTGAAAATGATCTCACAATATTTTTCCTCACTTCCAGGCACACTCAGCATAAGATTATCATAGATACTCTTAAGGCAATCAGAGATAAATATGATATCCAATTCGGATGCGTTGACTTAATAGGCAAGAAATGGATGTGCCCAATGCCTGGAACTGACAGCCTTTATTCTTATGAATTTTCTGAGTTCTGCAAATCCCTTAGGGAAGATATGAAATGCGAGTTCTATGCAAACACAAAAGAGAAATCTCAGAAGCTTACATTAAAGGCGCAGAGTCTGATAAATGAACTTCACGCACTTTCTCCACTTGATGCAGATAAGATAGTTGAGTTCTGTCAAGATGAAAAGTTCTGCCCATATGAGATGTCAATGGCGCTTGCCAAAAAAGCTAAAGTGATTATTGGAGATTATTATTATATATTCAATGATTCCATAATGACCAACCTTTTCACAAGAGCAAACCTGAAGCTTGAGAAATGTGTAATTATTGTTGATGAAGGTCATAACCTCCCAACAAGAATTAGAGAACTTCTGACAAACAGGCTTACAAATATTATGATTAGAAGAGCTATAAAAGAAGCAAAGAAGTATGGTTATAATGAGACAATAAGCAACCTGCAGATTATAAATGATGCTATAAATTCTATCTCATCAGGATTAAAATTTGGTGAAGAAAAGATTGTGTCAAAAGACGCGTTTATCCAACTTATATCCAAAGAAGCTGATTATGATGAGATTATATCTGATCTTGATTTTATTGCTGAAGCAGTAAGATCAAACCAGAAGCAGAGCTATATAGGTTCGATAGCATCTTTTCTTGAGCAGTGGAACGGCAGTGACAAAGGTTTTACAAGGATAATCTCCCTGCAAAAGGCAATCAAAGGCAGTGCAGCAATCCTCTCATACAGATGCCTTGACCCATCAATCACAGCAGGAGACATAATCAAAAAAAGCCACTCAACTATCCTTATGAGCGGAACATTAAATCCAACTTTCATGTATAAGGATATACTTGGATTCCCAGAGGGAACAAATGAATTTAATTTTAAAAGCCCTTTTCCAGTAGAGAATAAATTGTCCCTGGTAATACCAAAGACAACAACTAAATATACAGAAAGGAACGAAAGACAGTATCAGGAAATCGCAAAGATATGCGCAGAGATTGTCAATGAAGTGCCAGGAAATTCTGCAATATTTTTTCCAAGTTATTATCTGAGAGACAGCGTAAACAAGTATTTCAGCACTTGCTGCAGGAAGACAACATTTCTTGAAAGTTCCATGCTGACAAAACAGGAAAAACAAGAGATGCTTGAAAAGTTCAAGAAATACAAGAACAGCGGAGCAGTGCTTATGGGCGCAGCTTCAGGATCTTTTGGTGAAGGCATTGACCTGCCAGGAGACTTGCTTAAATGCGTTATAATAGTCGGACTGCCACTTCAGAAGCCAGACCTTGAGACAAAAGAGCTTATATCCTATTATGATCTTAAGTTCAGCAAAGGCTGGGATTATGGCTATCTGTTCCCAGCATTTAATAAAAGCCTTCAGAACGCAGGAAGATGCATAAGATCAACAAAAGACAAAGGAGTAGTCATATTTCTGGACTCACGATACAGCTGGCCAAATTATTTCAGGTGTTTCCCAGGAGATGCAAATATAAAGACAACACATCTTTACATTGATAGGATAAAAGAATTCTTTAAGAATAATAGTTAGTCAAAAGTTTGTTGCGCAAATTTTGGATCAAATAAAGAGTTTTATCCTGAAAAATCCATATGCTATATATATAAGAATCATTACAAGTGCCTGCCTCTTGTTAATATGAAGCTTTTTCCAGAAAAATAAGAGCAGAAGGATTGAGGCAAAAAACCAACAAGGAATATCATACCATAATATAGTATTCTCTATTGTATATCCAGATATCGCAGCTCCTATGCCCAATGCAAACAAAGGATTTGTTATGTTTGAGCCAACAAGAGTGCCCAGAGAGAGGCCATGCTCACCCTTAAGAATTGCAATCAGAGCAGTAGTCATCTCTGGAAGTGCAGTGCTTACACCTATTATCAGTACGCCAATGAAAGATGCACTTATTCCCCAGGCATCAGATATATCAAGGGCATGCATGACAACAGAGTTTGCAGCAATTCCAAGAACAACAAGCCCAAAGATCATGATTGCGCCTTCTTTCCAGTAATTTGCTTTATATTCTGTAACTTCCACCAGGTGTTCTCTTTTTGCAAGCACCCATATGTAGAATATATAAGCCAATACAAGTGCAACTCCTTCAATCTGTCCAATTCTGCCATCAAGAGCCATAATGAACAAGACTGCTATTGCTCCAAGCATGATAAGATAATCCATCTTAAGTATTTTTTTATCTGCCCTGATAATTGTAATCAAGCCCAATATGCCAATTATGAATGAAATCTGAATCATATTAGAACCAATATTTGTTCCGACAGAAACAGCGCTTGCTTCCAGGCCTTTCAGGATATCTATGCTTGAGAATATATGGGTAAATATTTCTGGCAGGCTTGTGCCTACTGATAACACTGTAAGTCCGATAAATGCCCGAGACAGGTTAAGAGATTTTGCTATCCTGACAGCACTTTCAACTACAAAATTTGCACCAAACCAGATTGCCACCAGTCCCAGTATAAAATTAACGATTGCCCAAGCTACCATCTAGTCAACCTCACCACCTAATCAACCTCATGAGTTATCCGCCTGATTAGCTTGGCTGCTGCTGCGCCCAGGATGAACATCAATACTCCAACACCTGCTATCTGTACCCAGTGAATTAAAGCAAGAGGCACTGTATCAAATACTTTGTTAAGAGGAGTATATATTACAGCAAGCTGCAATAATAATGACGAAAAGACTGCTGCAATCAAATATTTATTAGCTAACAATCCAACATGATACTTGACCCGCACCATATAAATCCTTACCATCTGGAGAGAGACTAGTGCAGTGAAAGCTACTGTTCTTGCAAGCTCAACACTGGTCTTAAGATGGTAGCTGAAAAGATAAAGCACACCCACTGTCATCATTATGCCTATTATAAGAATATTCCATACCATAGCCTTAGATATGATATATGATTTAGGATCTCTTGGCTTTCTCTCCATAATCAATGGGTCAGGGGGATCTACTCCCAAGGCAAGAGCAGGCAGGCCATCTGTGACTATATTCATCCATAATATCTGAATCGCAATCAGAGGCAGGACAAATTCTCCACCAGGTCCAGAAAATCCAATAAGCATTGCAATGAGCAATATAAGTACCTCGCCAAAATTGGATGACAACAGGTAATTGACAAATTTCTTGATATTATCATATATCCCACGGCCTTCTTCTACTGCATTTACAATTGAAGCGAAGTTATCATCTGTAAGAATCATTTCAGAAGCTTCTTTTGCAACATCTGTTCCAGCCAGACCCATAGCAACCCCTATATCTGCTTTCTTTAGTGCAGGTGCGTCATTTACTCCATCCCCTGTCATAGCAACTATATGGCCTTTATTTTTCAATGCTTCAACAATCTTTATCTTATGTTCTGGATTAACTCTTGCATAAATAGAAATTTTATCAATATATTTCTTCAGGTCAGTTATCTTATCCAAATTATTACCTGAAAGCGAATCACTCTCAATGCCCAGCTGCTTAGCTATAGCTTTTGCTGTTATCTCATAATCGCCTGT
>JAGLGH010000175.1 GCA_023144115.1 Nanobdellota archaeon
ATCATGATTACCCTTATGCCTGCTTTTTTGCATTTTTCTATAGCTTCTTTTGCCTCTTTTCTCGGAGGGTCAATCATGCCCTGCAAGCCGGCAAATATGAGATTGTTCTCACTCATCTTGCCGCTTTCCTTGTATGCCATGCCAAGTACTCTAAGAGCTTGTCTTGCAAAGTTTTTATTCATGCTTTTTATCTTTCTTTCATCAGCCCTGGTCAGCCGCTTTATTTTCCCGCCTATCAGGATTCTGTCACATTGCTTAAGTATAACTTCAGGAGCGCCTTTGGAAAAAACAAATTTTTTACCTTCTATCTTATGGAATGTGGACATCATCTTTCGTTCGCTGGTGAATCCAATCTCATCAAGCCTTGGGCACTGCCTATTCATGTAATCATGGCGTATCCCTGCTTTTCCTGCGCTGACAATAAGTGACCCCTCTGTTGGATCTCCTATTATTTTTCCGTCAACAAGCTCAGCATTATTGCACAATGCGCCTATCTTCAGAAGCATAGATAATTCATTAGCAGAAACAAGCTTATCGTTCTTGATAAACCCTCCTTTAGTAGAATATCCTGATCCAGTAACTTCATATATATCATCATTTGCAAATATTTTTGTCACAGTCATCTCATTGCAGGTCAGAGTTCCTGTCTTGTCTGAACATATGACTGTTGTTGCGCCAAGAGTCTCGACAGAAGGCAGTTTTCTTATAAGAGCATTTTTTTTAATCATCCGCTGCACACCAAGAGCAAGGCTTATTGTGACAACTGCTGGCAAGCCCTCAGGTATTGCAGCTACTGCAAGGCTTACACCAATAAGCAGCCAATGAAATATATCCCCGCCTTTGATTAGCCCGCCTATGACAATAACTATGCAGACTATTATTGTTAGAGCGCCAAGGCGTTCTCCAAGCACTCTGAGCTTACGCTGCAAGGGTGTTAACTCTTGTTCTGTTTCCTGAATAAGCTTAGCAATCTTTCCTATCTCAGTCTTCATTCCTGTTCCTGTGACTGCTGCTTTAGCATGACCATCTGTAACTATTGTGCCTGCAAATACCATATTTTTCCTGTCAGCAACATGCGTACTGCCTGGCAGCATATCTATCTCTTTTTTAATAGGAAGTGATTCTCCTGTAAGGGCAGATTCCTGAGTCTGGAGGTTTGATATCTCAATGATCCTTGCATCAGCAGGAACCTTGTCTCCTACTTCTATCAGAACTATATCTCCTGGAACAAGAACTGCAGCATCAATCTCTTCTGTCTTTTGATTTCGTATGACTTTTGCTTTTGGAGCAGCCAGCTTTTTCAATGCCTCAATAGATTTTTCTGCCTTGTATTCCTGAATAAATCCAAATAAGGCATTAAGCAAAAGTATCGCAAATATCACTCCAGCGTCAATATATTCCTGAAGAAAAAGCGAAATTATTACTGCTGCAATCAGTATGTATACTATGAAACTCTTAAATTGATTTAGAAATATTACAAATGGATGAATCTCGGCCTTTTTCTGAATCTCATTAAGTCCGTACTTCTTTAGTCTTGATTCTGCTTCTTTTTCCTGAAGCCCAGTCTTATCGGTTTTCAGGCTGGTCAGCACATCATCCACAGATTGGTTATAAAACATATTTAATTATTACCTCTCAAAAGTTTTCTGCGAAAACTTTTGATTCATACTGAGCCGAATAAACTTTTCAAAGGATTAATTATAAAATCCCAATCACCTTTTGCAGCAGCATATTGGAACAAGAGATAAGCTACATAAAGCAATGCCAGCCCAATAACTATCTTTATTAGTGTACTGATGAAACCGCCTTTCTGCTGGGCTTTTTTTGAATATATCAAGCTTGTTTGCATATCTATATCGCCTCCGGAGGTAATATTTTTTTACTTATATTTATTATTATTCTTTTATGTATTCACAATCCTGGGTGTTCTTTTCTTTTTTAATGTTTTCAAGAAAATACTGCAGGCAATCTATTGCGCAGAATGTTGCCTTTTTTCTAAAGCTTTTAGGTCCAAAAACAAGAGTAAAATTATTTGTGTCTTCTGGATGGATAGAATTAGAGCATACACAACAATGCTGCTCATGCACCTTTTCTTTTTTTTCAATCTGATGCTCTATGAGATTTTTCAAATGAATACTGCCAGTGTCAATATCATTCTTCATCTTGATAAGCTCATCAAAATCAAGTGTAT
>JAGLGH010000176.1 GCA_023144115.1 Nanobdellota archaeon
ATAATCTCCAATTATATCTCCAGATGTGTAATATTTCAAAAGCCTAATCTCTTCAGCATTTATTGCATTAAGCAGCATAACAATTGGGAATCTGCCGCATACAGTGCCTTTAATCTCATCAAGGCGCTTCTCAAATCCTTCTGAATCTGATTCCTCAATAAGCTTGATTGTCTCCCTATCCATCTTATAGAGATTTTTTTCTATATCCTCCTCAAAAGGCATGTAGCCGTAATTCCAGCCAAAATGAGTCATGTCACTTGATACAATTATTACCACATTCTTCCCGCTCTTTTCAATTGCTTTTTTTAAATCTTTTCCAAGCTTTGCGCAATCAATATCTCCAGAAAGAACAATAGGCACAATTCTTAAGTCATTTATCCTGTCTCTGCATGCAAACTGAAGAAAAGGAATCTGCACTTCAACAGAATGTTCATTCATATGTGAAACACTATCCTCTACAAGCTGTGTCTCTTCAACAATCAGTTTGCACATCTCCTTATCTGTCCTGACAACACCAAGCGGTGTCTCATAATCCTCTGCACAGATACTGCTCTTCCCAGATCCTGTATGATTAGGACCTGCAACAATATACACATCTGCAAGTTCAGACTCTGCAATCTCCTTATATCCCCATGCAGCAGCAGGTCCGGAAAACATAAATCCTGCATGCGGAGAGAGTATTGCTTTTATTCTGCCTTTTCTCTTATCGCAAGGAATCCTGCATGGACCCTTCTCATGAAGAAAAGAATCCTTTATCTGCTTATTAAGATCATCTCGTCCTGCTGGGTAGAACTGACCTGCAACTGTGGGTTTTCGTATCATATCCTGTGTTTAGAACTAACTTAGATATAAATATTTGGTTTAAAAAATTGCACATATCATAAAAATCCATTCGCCCCACACATCAATAAAAATATCCTACTGCATCCATTACTTCTATATTATTCTGACCTCCTCCTGGATTTTTATACGAAAGTTTTAAATATTATCTTAACAAATTATCAAATCATGGCATGGGAACTCATAAAAGCTGTTTATACTGATAAAAAGTTTATCAAGGTTACGCAATTAAGAGTAAAGAATAATGATGTCTTTCTGCTTCAGGGATTATATAACACCATGCATGACTGGCTTGGTGATTCAGGATGGCAGGCTGAATCTAATACTAAGATTGAAGAAACATTATTCAGGAAAGTTGAGCATGCAAGTGGGGCAAAAGATTTCAGGATACAATGGCGGCTGAAAAAAAATATCAATGCTTACATCAGATATCTGATAGATATAGATTTCAATATTCTTGCCATCAAGGATGTTGAAGTTATCCATCAGGGCAAGAAGATCAAATCAAACAAATGCGATTGCGATATAAACATGGTCATAAGGATGGAATACGATTATGGGG
This sequence comes from Nanobdellota archaeon, assembly GCA_023144115.1. Taxonomy (GTDB): domain Archaea; phylum Nanobdellota; class Nanobdellia; order Woesearchaeales; family JAGLGH01; genus JAGLGH01. The sequence goes on from JAGLGH010000176.1 coordinate 1,403, forward strand.
GAGAATGGAGTAAACACTGGCTTCTTAAGCACATGGCTACAGTCTTCCCTAAGCGCATATACTGGCAAGAGTTTGAACAGCACAGGAAGAATGCATATTGGGAATCATATAAATTCATGGAAATAATCAAGGACTTCTGGAAAATGAAAAGGTGGATAGCTGAACCTGAAAAAGGAAGTTTTGAAAGACCATTAGGACTCCCTGACTATGAAGAGAAATAAAACATTTCTTTAGGAAATTCTTTATAGGGTAGTATGGTATTTGATATGCCCAAGAAAATCAATCCCATTTATCCAATGGTTTTAATGCACTGACAAAGATTTCTTTAAGAACTTTTTATACTAAAAAAGTAGGAGAGCACACCTCATGATGGACACAAAAAACACTAAACAGCTACCTTAAGCTTTCCTCAACTCTGCTACCCTCAAAGCACCAGCGTCAAAGGTTAATGCTGCTCGGTTCCCCGCCTGACATGATTCCCAGAAACACCAGTCAATAAGGACAAAGTGTCACAGTACGGCTCAAGACTGAATAATATTTCTCATACCTCTCACAAAGCTTCAACCCTGTCATATAGTCCGCTTACAGTCACAAGAGGGGACTGGCCTCCCGGTCTAGCTCTCCCAAAGAGGCTAATATAGGTCTCTCTTTTAAGTTTTTCTATTTCTGAAATCATTTTATGCAGATGCAAAGATTTATAAAAACAATCACTTATCTAAAAGTTATAAATTTAATATAAAAACTGTAATAAATTTGATTTATAGAGGTGATATATTTGGCAAACGATTATCTTGAAGATAAAGTATTCTGTTCAATAAAAGAGTTTGATGGATTTGGGCATGTTGTTTCTGAACTATGCGGACAATATGAAGATATTGATCATGTAATTCATCTAGAGGAGTTCTCTGGTGGAGAGTTCTGCCCAAAATTTCAGGTTCCTATAAAAGATAAGACCGTATATTTATTTGCGACTCCTGACCATAAAGTCAATACACAAGAGATGATTTCGCGCATCTGGCTTGTTAGTGATGCAGCAATGGAAAATGGGGCAAAAGACATTGTTCTTATCGCTCCAGAGCTTCCTTATTCAAGGCAAGATAGAGGTCCAAAAGAAGATAAAAAATTTAAAGGAAGACCATTCAGCGCAAAAGCGCTTGCAAAGAATTTTCATTTGTGGGGAATCAAAAAAGTCTTGACTCATCATATGCATACCAAAAGAATCTATAATATTTATGGTCAGGTCTATGGCAAAGATAAATTAGGAGAATACAGCAAAAGAGAAGGGATAACTCCAGATAAAATAATAGACAAAGAAGATCAGATAGGCAGGAGAATCATATATAATCTTAATCCCAACCCTTTACTTGCCCATTATCTAAGATTCAATTCAAGCCTTGTGAAAGATTATGGTCTAGATATCACTGGAAAAGATATTGTATTCATCTCGCCTGATGCAGGAGCAAAATTCAATATCTCTAATCTTCAAAATTACTGCTTTCTTCCTGAATCAAGCTACTGCAACTGCCTAAAAATAAGAGAATCACCTAACAACCCTGATGATGTCACTGTAGAACTTGACGAGTTCAGCGACAACTTCAGCGGGCTAGAAAATAAAACAATAATTATAGCAGATGATATCGTGGATACTGGTGGCACATTGAAAAATACATGCATCGCTCTTAAGAACACACCTGAATATGGTACTCCAAAAGATATTTTAATCTATTTTACTCATCCTGTCCTTGCAGGAACCAATAATAGGCAGGTACAAAAAAAAATATCCTCAATAAAACCCAAAGAAATCATAACCACAAACACACACCCCTATATTGAAGAACGCAGAAATCCAGCATGGAAAAAGAATTCATCAATTCTCCGGATTGCATACTACACAAAAGATGTAATACAAAGATGCATAACTAATGGGTTAATCCCTCAGGATGCCTATAAATATGATTCTTTAGAAGAATTAAAACAGGTTGCAAGCCTTTATGACATAAAGAGAGATAGAAACCACTTTCTTGAAATAAAATAAAGGCGCCAAAATGAACTATGATGGATTTTTTATCATAGAAGCAGAACAATAGCATACCCTAATATGCATCCAGCTGAGATAAAAGGCATCGCTGGGTAGAACCTGTCTTCTTTGCTAAAGAAAAGCAGTGCTGCAAGGGCAATTGTTGTTGTTACTGCAATAATAAATGTGCTGTTTAGAGCAGCAAGCTTTGAGTATCCCTCAAATTCTATTAGATGCTGCATGACAACTGACGCAAAAATTAGTGGAAATGCTATGTCTCCTCCACCCAGTATTGCATTCTTTGCTTTTCCCTTAACAATTTTCTTCTTTGTTTCAGAATTCTTGCTTTTAGCAGCAGGAGCAAGATTAGCCACTTTTTTGGCTTGTGCAACCTTCGCAGTTTTTACCTTTGCATCTTTTATTTCTCCTTCTCTCTTATCTTTATAAGGGATTAAGAGACCAGCAAAAACTTTGGATTCTGTCTGGAATTCCGCTAATTTAATCATATGCTTTGATTTCCATACAGCAATTGCATCATATCCTGATATCAACAGTAACAGCATGAAAGCTGAAACAAGATTAATAAGAGGCAATATTGCAATTGTCACACCAGTATATATGAAGACCTCTGTAAAATTGTGCACAAATATATTTGGCTTGAATACCTTGATTAACCCTAAAATAAGAGCCAGGACAAATGCTATAAAAGGATTAATATAAACTCCGAATGAGATTGCGAGAGTCATTACAACTGCAAAAAGAAACCAGTATTTCCATAATTTTCCCAGCTTAAAATGTATAAGCACAAATATAAAAGCAGTCCCAACAAGGATTGTAAGCATAATATAAATAAAGCTAAAGGTTTTCTTCTCAACCTCTGGCGGCTCTCCAAGTAAAGTCTCAGGATAATCTATATTAGTTTCTCCATCAATTATATCCACAATCAGATATTGATTTACAGTAACCAGACCCACTACCTGAGATACAAGAAATATTGCAGCGATTATTAATGTTATGTGTAAAGTATGCTTCATCAATTGATTATTAAAAATTAGATATATAAAAACTTTTGTATTTAGAAAACCCTAAGTAGAAAGTATGCTATCCAAGGAGCACCAGCATCATCAGTCA
>JAGLGH010000177.1 GCA_023144115.1 Nanobdellota archaeon
AAAAATGCGTGGCATCAATTTGGGCCAGAGAATGATACGTCCCAACAATAGGGTCAAATTCAAATGGTGTTCCCTTTGTAATAGTTCCAGAGCTGGTATCTACAGTAAGGATGACTGTCCATCCGTCAACATCTGCTCCTCTATAGGTATTCAAAAAATGTGTGGCATCAATTTTGGCAAGAGAATTAGACATCCCGTAAACAGGATCAAATTCAAATGGTGTTCCTTTTGTTATATTATAATCCGCACAAACTATACCAGCCGTTAACAAAAATCCAATCAAAACCACAACCAGCATCAATATTATCTTCTTCATAAATATCACTTTTTTCCTTCCTTATTCAATAAATATGACTTACCTACGAGCATCTCCTCGCCAGCACCTTTAACACTATCCTTATCCAAGCCCATATATAAAGTTTTCTTTTTCAATTTTATTTTGTTTACTAAATGAAACAAAAACCCCACTGTACTTCTGTAAAGGCTGCGAACATGGCAAGGACACATAGACATACTCCAAGTAAAAAATCAAACCATTTTATACGCAACCTTTATATTATTCAATCAAAATAAGCATAGATATGAAATGCTCTCAATGCGGAGTATGCTGCAGATTATTTCTGATAAATCTGACAGAAGAAGAATACAGGTCAGGCAAGTACAAGACAATGTTTGATGAATTTGTGGATGACTTTGAAGAAGCTGAACTTGTCGGCGCAAATATCCTTGAGCAAAAAGAAGACAAAAGCTGCATCTATCTTGAAGATAACATATGCTCAATACATCCTAATCGACCGCAATCCTGCAGACCGTTCTTCTGTAGCTCACAAGAAGACAAATTTAAGACAATGATAGAGAAGATAATGCTATATAAAGAGAAATAAGATAATTTAAATACTATTTCAGTTATATCTTTGATTATTGTATCTAATAATCCAAAAATGGGGGGATAAAAGATGAAAACAATCATAATTGCTATATCTATTATACTGGCTTTGGTTTTAACAGGGTGCACAACTGAAAAGCCTATCGGCGGTGAGAAAGATGAGCATGGATGCTTATTGGCTGCAGGCTATATCTGGTGCGAATCAAAAGAGAAATGCCTGAGGACATGGGAAGAGGCGTGTCCGGGGATGGTTACCAGCTTCAAAGAATGCGCAGAGCTTGGTTACCCGATTATGGAATCTTACCCCAGACAGTGCAGAACCCCTGGTGGAGACTTGTTTGTCGAGGAGATTGAAGTGCCAAAGCCAGAATCAAAACTGACTATTGAAGAAGCCATGACAATTGCAGAAGACAGCGAATGCACAGAAAAAGGCTATCTCACTGAGATTTATTTTTACAATGAAAATTCCCATACCTGGTGGGTTGACCTGAAGATGAAACCAGAGTTTGAACAAGAAATCTGTAATCCAGCCTGCGTTGTGAATGAAGCTGATAAAACAGCAGAAATAAACTGGAGATGCACTGGCGCATTGCTTCCAGAATAAATTGAATACAAGATAATCCCAGAATGTTAGCAGAAAAACAAAAAGGAATAAAAACCGTATCAATCATATTTAAGGCATTAGTGGCAATATTTATTCTGCTCTTATGTTATTTTGCGATTCCTGCTTCAATACACACAAAACAGGCAATATTTCCTTTTGTTGCTGCTTTGGCAATTGCATTCTTTTTATTAGGCGCAGTATTGATAATTCTGACTATAAAGCAAAAGATTGCAGGAAAACTCAAAAAGTATCTGATATTAACTGGAGCCTCATCAATAGGATTCCTTGTTTCAGTGCTGCTGCACAACTTCTTTTATGGCTTAGGAATAATTGCTGCCAACATCACTGTATTGAAATATCTGATGGAGGGCCTTCATGTTGCATTTTTCCTTATTGGGATTTTTGCCTGTCCAATAGGGTTTGTGGTTGGAGCTGTTGGGAGCATTATGATGTTTAAATCAAAAAAATAGATTTTTCACATTTTTTGCAGAATCACACATACTTATGATAAACAGCAAAGAATTTGGAATATGTTTCTTTTGTCTTTTCCAGAGCAAATCTCATTAAAGGAATAAATTGATTATGGTCTGCTGCCTGCAATGCCTTAAGATATTTTGCCCTCTGCGTTTTTCTTAGTATAATCGGAAAATAACCCTGTTTTAAGAGTATATAATTAAGCAGCATTCTCCCTACCCTTCCATTGCCATCACTAAAAGGATGAATGCGCTCAAAGCGATGGTGGAACTTGAAAGCCAATTCGAGAGGATATATCTTTTCCTTATTTTCATTATACCATCTCAACAGCTTTTTCATTTCCTGAGCAACATTTTCAGGAGCAGTAAGTTTAACATTGATTCCAAGCAGGAAATTAGGAATTTTTTTGTATCCTATACGAACATCAATATTTTTCACAATCTTTTTATGCAAATCAATAATCAAAGATTCTGTTATCTCTCTCCTTGAAGTCAGGAGATGCGAAAAGACAGCATAAGAATTTCTTGCATCATAGACTTCTCTCAAATCTGCTGAATTGCTCACTCTATTTTCGAAAACAATATCTGAAAAATTCTTCAATGTCAATGAATTGCCCTCTAAAGCATTAGATTCAAAGACAAAATTTGCTACAAACCTCAACTTTACATCTTCCCAGTCTTTTTTGCTTAAAGATATCCTAATCTCACGATACTTTAGATTCATCTCCTCAATCTTCCTTATCTCTTCAAGAGAGATTGGATACTCAAGCTTATACTGTTTCTGAGCTTTTTTAACAACAAGAGAAAGTATCTTTTTATCTGCTTCAATCTCAAATTTTTTCATTTCTTCCTTTATTCTTGCTTTTGTAAAATCATCTTTTTTCCCAAGATATTTAGAAGCCTTGAATACCTTATCTCTTATCCGCATTGATTTGTCTAGGTAAAGATAATTATTTCCTTTTGATTCTCTCTCCTGAATAAAGACCATATTCAAGGGTTATACCTACAGTTATTTAAATCTTTCTATTTATGTAGGTATAACTTTACTGTATGAATTTAAACCGAATATTAAGATGAACTCCTCCCCAACATAAATGTTGGGGTATCCTTCAGGGAGGAGTATTGACATTTCTGTGTATAAATAATAAACTCAATTTTCAGATTCATAAAACTCTTGGAGACTAGGATGCACACCTCTTTCCTTTATCATCTTCAGAAACTCTTTATCTTTGGTATGTCTTGCTGCAAATTTTGCTTCACTTAACTTATATTCCATAAGCATGTCCTTTGCCTTATTTATCAGCCTTTTACATCCTGAACCAAAAGCTGCATAATAAGCAAAAACCGGGTCATTTTTAAGCAATTTCCAGCCAGCCAGACGCAAAAGCTCTTTATCCTGCTTTTTTGAATAAGTTATCAATTCATAAGCCCCTTTAGCATCTTTCCGCACAAGGGAATATCTGGCTTTAGAAATCAATTTTTTATCTTTAGTAATAATGCCTGCTTCATACGCAGATTTTGGTTCTTCATCAATCAATCTCCAGCCAGATTTATTAAGAAGCTTTTTATCCTTGTATTGCTTTCCTAATTCAAATCCTTTAGAGGGGTATATATCACAAAGGATTTTTCTTGCCTTATTTACAAGTTTAGTATCCTTTAATATTTTTCCTAAGTCATAGCAAATATCAGGAGAGCCATCCACTAATTCATAGGCAGATAATCTCATAAGTTCATCATCCCCTGCTTCATTTAATCCATAATCATAAGCTGTATGGGCATCATGTTCTGCAAATGATTTTCTTGCTTTAACTAAAAGATCAGCATCCTCTGAATAGACAGCAGCCCTGTATGCCTTCAAATGGTCAACTCCAATCAGTTTTTCTCCTACAATTGCAAAATGTTTCTCATCTTTATTTTTAGAAGAACACCAATGATCATATTCTAGATCAAAGGCAAGGATTGGGTCTTTTTCTACTAATACTGTAAATGATTGTTCGAGAAGCGTAGAATCTTTCCCTCTTTGTCCTACATAATAAGCTGTCTCAGGATCATTTTTACTAAAAGCATCACTTAATTTATTAAGAATTTCTTCATTTTTAACATAGCGTCCAAAGCAATAAGCTCTATTAGGGCTATTTTCCATTAATCCTAATCCATAATTATTTATTACATCTGAATCCTGCAAATATAAAATTATTCTTTCTGCAAGACATTTGTCTGGTAGGGCAATCATTTTATCAACAAAACTCTCTTCATCTCCTTTAACCAAAGAAGATAATCTGCTGCGCAATATGCTCTTGCTTTTTTCATTCTTTGGCAAGCCCATAACACTGACTGTGTTTACTATATCATCCAGAGTTATTTGTTTTTCCTGCTTCTCTTTCTTCTAAAAGCTCTCCAACACATAATATGGGGCTTAATCCCTTTTGTAAAGCAAATATTATTTTTTTATTAATAAGTTCATCATTTTCCTTATAAACATGTCTTCTTTCAGAATGCCCAATAATAACATATTCGACCCCTAAATCTAATAACATGTCAGCCGATATTTCACCAGTAAAAGCACCCTTTTCATTTTCATTAATATTTTGCGCACCCAACTTTATTACGGACCCTTTAATAATTTCACTCACTCCATATAGAGCCGTAAAAGGAGGCGCAATCATAACCTCAACATCATTCCCAATATTTTTAATAGATGAAACAAGGCTTCTTGCAAAATCATTTGCTTCACTTGAAGTAAGATTCATCTTCCAGTTGCCTGCTATTAAATATTTTCTCATAAAATTTATCTATACCTCCAAATTCTAAATGGAATAGTGATATTATACATTTATTATAAAATAATGTCAATAAAAATGGTGAATAAGCGCAGAAATTCCGCATGAATATTTTAGCTCACGGATTACACGGATTAGTGCAAAGCCTCCCTGTGGGATACGGATAAGAAAGCTATCAGCGGTCAGCTTTTAGCTTTATTTGGATATAACACCATTAAGTTGCAACCTGATTACTGGGGTGTAAATTCTACCCCCTCATTTTTAATTTTTTTTTATATAGATAAATATAACGATTTTCTTATGCCCAATGCGCATGTCAAAATCAT
>JAGLGH010000178.1 GCA_023144115.1 Nanobdellota archaeon
TAACTGAAGAAGCAAATTATTTATTTGATTCCAGGGATACAATACCTAATTCAAGTTTTACTAAAGGCACTTTAGTCCCATACTCAATAATAGGCAGCAAGGAAATTGAAGATATCAAAAGACTGTTTTACAAAAATTATGATCTTGAAATTAGGGGAGCTGTCAGCAGTCTGGGCATAAAGGATTATTTTGAATTGTATAGAGTATATTCTTTTGAAGATTCTGAAACATTTTTTCAAAAGTATCTTGGATTTCCAATGTTCAAGAAAGAAACAATTGAGTTTTTAAAGCAGATTAAGTTTGATAAGGATTCTGAAATACATGTCTCAGATTTTGAAGGGATTCATAACGTTGAGAATATAAACTCAACACTAAAAAAAATTGGCATTGATTTTAGTTTGCAGCCAAAAAACAATAATTGGATTCAAAAACAAGATACAATAAATCTTATCAAAATACTCAAAGAAGAAAATCCTAAGTCTTATAACTTAGGATATGATCCTAATGATAACAAATTAACATATGATTTCTGCAAATTTGTTTTTGAGATGCCATATGAAGACCAGAACATTGAATCAAATAAATGGATCTTGAAACACCTTTCCCCTATACTGGACAAAGATGTTATTCTCTTAAGAGAGTTCCAGGGCAAACATTTCAAGGGATATTTTGAAGTATTGAATGAAAATGATCAAAAAAGAATTGCAGGGATAATTAAAAACAGCGGAATGAAAAATACTGCAAATAATTCATTTTTATGGTCAAAAGGATTCAAGGAAGTAAATCTTGATTACATAAACATTTACAAAGAAGATTCAGATGGATTTATTGAATATTTCAAAACTCAAGATGAAGAAGAGAAAAAGATAATACTAAAAGGTATCATGAACTGCGCCCATACCAACAAAGTTGTTACAGACTGGCTGCATAAAAATGAGATTGATCTTGTAAGAGAAGCAAGTTTTTCAGACGAGAAATAAAGATGAGAGATGGTTTTATGAACAAGAGAGAAAGGTGAATAAATGAAATTAGAAATATCTGGCAGGGAAGCTGAGAATTATAAAAGAGTACTTGAAAACATGGGCTATTCTACCAGATTGAAGCGCTTTAGTGTTGATAGCAGAGGATATTCTCCTGAACTTGAAAGTGAATTGGGAGATGATTATCTGGACAATAGGATTATTATAGCATCTGAGAATCAATTAAAAAAAATATCTATAGAACCGAAAAATACTCCTTATTATATGCCTAATATTGTTTCACGCATCCCTAAAGAGATTGTTAATGCAATAACTCCTTATGATGCATTAACTGGATGTGTTAATCTCATATACGGCTCAGACTCTCTTCTAGGTATCTTTGACAAAGATTTTAAGAGTTCTGACCTCCAATACCTCTCCCTGTATGTAAATTTAGCACTGGATACTCTTGAAGGAAATGTTAAGGATATATGTTCCTCGCAAGAAAATATTAACAATTTTACAGAAAACCTCATAACAATTAGGGGTCTCAAGAATATTGATAAAAAAGTGATTGATGATATTCTGACGGAAATACATCCATTAACATCCAAATATGGCTCAATCAAGGAAATCAACACCAAAGCCATTAATGTAAATCTCCATTCATTCAAGATGAAAAAGATATTTCAACTCAGGCATAAATCAAAAGGCATCACTGTATTCAACTACAAAATACCTTTTCTAATCTATACTGGAGAAAAAAATATTGCAGATAATAACCCTGTGAAAGTCCTGCACGAATCAGAAAAAGAAGCAATAATAGATTACAAGGTCAGAAACCAGATCCTTGAGGTTGAAAAAGACACTATTGCTGCCATGATGGAATCAATAGCAAGATCTGTTCTAAATAGCAGAAATCAGGGCAGAACTGAATTAACAGGTTTTCAGTTTTATAAGGAATTCAATAAATTGAAAGAAAACCCAATGATTGAAGAAGATCTCAAAGCAGCAGGCTGGTCTGTGTTAAGGGACTTCTATTTTAATAAGATTGAATTCAAGGCGCTGCCGTTAGAGATTAAAGAAAAGGTGACTGTCATGAAAGATCAGGATAAGAGATGAGGATAAAAATATGCATAAGAAAGAAGCAATCAGGGTTTTGACAAAAGAACTTGCCAAGCATTCAGGAATTTCAATAGTTAGAGAAGACTGGTACAAG
>JAGLGH010000179.1 GCA_023144115.1 Nanobdellota archaeon
TCTTTTGAAAATAAACCTAAGATTATATCTTCTGGATGGTATTTCTCTAACACTAAACAGAAAATCAAAACAAAAGAAGTCTATGCAACACTTGAAGGATTGATGGCAGAAATAGAATCCTGCAATGGCGCAAATTATTTTTTTATTGACAATCCGCTTCAGAATAAATCATCAAAATCACTAAACAACCTGCATTTCTTTGTAACTCCTTATTCAATTATTGGGGAAGATGAGATTATTAATCTAAAACAGTTTTTCTACAAGGATGTGCATCCACAAATTCAGAGTGCAATAGATGTTCTGAGCATAGACAATTATGCTGATGTTTATCAATCATATGCAGATAATATATCCTCTGGTCTGACAGGCACAACTGTTAAGGATTTTCTTGACACTATGCCTAATTTTAATTATCTTAATGATTATCTTAGCGATAAGAAAAGTCTTAGAAGTAAGAAAAGTCTTAACGGTAGTGAGAGTTTTGGCGATAAGGAAAGTCTTAACGATAAGGAAAGTGGAGAGAAAAAGGTAATAGATGTGGAGAGCATTGGAGATTTGAGTGTACTAAATTCAGAATTTGAAAAAATAGGTCTAAAATCCCGCCTTGATACAACAAAATACAGAGAAGAAAAGGCAATTCAGGAATACCCAGGATGGGTTAACAAGATGAATATAGAAGAAGTTGTAAATGAAATAGAACAGAGATCATTTTTGTTTGCGCAAGGAGACACAAGGAAAGAAAGGTTAAAAAAATTTTGGGATTTTGTGTTCACAATTCCTTACGATGATCAAAACATTAAGAGTAATCAGGCAATCTTAAAGATTCATGCAGGAGAGATAGATTATATTAGCATTTTAGGGGATGAATATAGCAAAGACAGGCATTTCCCAGAATATTTCAACTGCCTTGATAATCTACAGCAGGAAAGGGTTGCCAGAAGCCTAAAAGATACCCCTGAACGAAACATTATCAATGATTCTTTTTTATGGTCTAAAGGGTTCAAGGAAATACCCAGAGATTATATGAACCTTTACAAAAAAAATGCTGATGAGTTTATTGAATATTTCAAAAGCAGAAAACAAGATGATAAGAAGACAATATTGAAAGATATTATGAACTGCGATTATACCAACAAAACTGCTACTAAATGGCTGCATGAAAATGAAATTGAACTTGTAAGGGAAGTGAGCATGGATGGATGAGGAAAAAGCAATAAAATTCCTGACAGGAAAACTGGCGCAGGAATTAGGCATTTCAATAGTCAGGGATGAGTGGTACAAGAAAGAATTAATTAAAAAATCCAATTACTTTAACCAGTTCAACAATCCTGTTATGGTAGATTATAAGCATTATGAAAGTATACCTTTAAAAGATAAGCATGAGACAATATCTTCAGGAGGGCATTTTGTTAATACTTCTCAGTACATCAAAACAAAAATGGCTTATACAACACTTAGTGGACTGATAAAAGATATAGAATCTTGCAATGGCGCAAATTACTTTTTTGTTGACAATTTGCATCAGAATGAATCATCAGGATTGCTAAACAACCTGCATTTCTTTGTAACCCCTTATTCAATTATTGGAAAAAATGAGATTAATCATCTTAGGATAAATTCCTACAAGGATGTACAGCCGCAGATTCAAGGCGCTATGGATGTTCTGAGCATAGAAAATTATGCTGATG
>JAGLGH010000018.1 GCA_023144115.1 Nanobdellota archaeon
CTTGTTAACCTGTTTAGGATCTGGCTGGTATGTTTCAATGCAGTTAGGGCATATCTTTCGAACAAGTCTCTGTCCTAGAATACATGAAATAGATGGGATTAATGTTTGATAGTCTAGACCTAACCCATTGAGACGGTATAAACTTTCAGTAGTATCTGTTGTGTGCATAGTGCTTAGCACTAAATGACCTGACTGAGCAGCCTTCAGCGCTATGCTGGCTGGTTCTTCATCTCTTATTTCTCCTATCATTATTATGTCTGGATCCTGCCTTAAAAAAGATTTCAGTAATCTTGCAAAAGTTAAATTTATGTTTTCGTTCACTTGAGTTTGGGTTATACCTTCAATTGTATATTCTATTGGATCTTCTACTGTTAATATATTTACTTCAGGCGTATTGATTCTATTCAAGGATCCATATAATGTTGTGGTCTTTCCAGAACCTGTGGGTCCTGTTACTATTACTATACCTGATGGATCTTCTATCTTTTGTATTAAAGGGGTAAGAACGTTTTTTGAAAGTCCTAGTTCATCAAGGGGTACTTTTGCTTTGTCCTGGTCAAGTATTCTTATGACCATCTTTTCCTTATTATGGGGTAAGGGGATTGTTGAAACCCTATGATCTATTCTTTTTTCCTTACCATTAATATAATCTACTGAACCGAAGCTGCCATCCTGGGGTAATCTTTTTTCATCAATCCTCATTGATTCTGTAAGTATTTTAACTATGGATATGATAGGTTCTTGTTTTTCTTCAAAACCTTTAGGTGGATTGATTACACGCATAATTCCATCTATTCTGTAACGTAATTTTTCATCTATATGAATATCACTAGCTTCTTTTGATGTTGCGTCTTTTAGTATTTTTACTGTTATCCCTTTTGCTCTTTCTGCTTCAGCATTTTCAGCATATGCTGGTTTTATTGATTCGTTATTTGATGATGTGCTTATGAATCTAAAATCACTTGACCCTTTCAGGTTAGAATTACCTTTTCTTTTAATGCAATTTTCATATTCAATAGGGTCTAGCAGGCAAAATTCTAAGTTTCTTTTCTTTCCTTCTAAATGACTCCGCAATAAATCAATCAAATTGGCTTTTGGTTTGGTTAGACCAATTTTCATGTAATCTTTATTTGATTCTAATATCATTACTTTATTCTTTGAAGCAAAAGTTGGACCAAACTCTTTTTGATATTTTTCTGTTGGAGTAAAGTTTTTTAGTGGGAAAATAGGCATATTGAGATATTTTGAAACTGATTCAAGTATTTTATCATTTGTGACATAATTATTTTCTCTTAATATTGTACATAGTTCTTTATTATTTTTTTTCTGTTCTTCCAATGCAAGGTCTAGTTGCTGTTGGGTTATACACTTTGATTCTAATAGAATATCTGCTTGGGGTCTTCTTTTATTGTAAAGATCCATTGCCTGATTTATTTTGCTCTGGGAAATACCCATGCTGATTAAGATTTCACCAAGATATTTTCCAGTTTCTCGCTTTTGTTTTTTTAGAGCTAAAGAAAGCTGGTCCTCTGTAATTAGCTTATTTTCAATTAAACTTTGTCCGAATGGTTTATTTGTCATTATGATTCCTCCTTAATTAGTTACTAATTAGTGGGAATTGGGAGGTGTATATAAATGTATTGCTTTTCACCACTATTTAGGGAGGATAATTATAATCCCTCCCTAGAGATTCAACTAATAGAGAAATTCTCCTAACTTTTTGGGATAATGAATTTGCCAGAATGGATGAGCAAATGTTTCTAAGAATTAGATTTATTCCTACTTGGGTTTAATACCCCTCTGCTTGCTGCGTGGGATAGTGAATCTAGGATTTTCGCTTTATTTTTCATACTCATTAACTATAATTCCCAGAGTTTTAGCGTGAAGATCATGAAGTTGCTTTTTTGTTTCCTTTAGTTGCTCTTTTTTTGTTTTGCTGTGATTAAGCACGAGGATTACATTGTTGACTGCACTTAAAATTGGGGCAAAATCTGAAAACTCCATTGATGTTGTGTCGAAAAAAACATAGTCATAATCAAATGTGTCCAATTCCCTGACAAGATCCTTTATCTGCTTTGAACTAAAAGCTTGTTTTTTATTTATAGGATTACTTCCTGTAGTCATAATGTCAAGGTTGGAGATCTGTGTCTTATGCACGGCGTTGCTGATGTCTTTATTAAAATATAAAATATCAGTCAGACCAGCATAAGGTTTAGAGGATTTTTCTTTTGGTAAAAAGATTGTCTTAAGCATTGGTGTTCTCAGATTAGTATCAATCAAAAGGATCTTTTTGCCGCAATGCGCCTCAGATATTGCAAGGTTTATACAGATTGTTGTTTTGCCGTCTCCTGTGTTTGGGCTTGTGACTGCAATAAATCTGACTGCTTTGCGTTTTAAAATATATGATAAATTTGTTCTTAATTTTCTTATCTGTTCTGCAGAAGAGCTATGCGGAGAAAGTTCCTGGGCACAATATTTTTTTAGTTTTCTTCCTTTTTGTTTAATTTTCCTGACTGTTCCCAATACATTTATGCCTGTTGCTTTTTCTATGAATTCTATTGAATTAAATCCTCCTTTAAGCGGATTAATAAGGATTGCAACAGCAATCGCTGCAAATAATCCTATCACCACAGCAAGCATGTAATTAAGCGGCTTGTTTGGCTTTATTGGGTAGATTGGCAGAACTGCATTATCAATGATTGATATCTCTCCAGTATCCTCAAAAATAGCCATTTTTATTTCTTCTGATGTAAGAAGTATTTGACTATAGAGCTTGGATTTTACTTCTATGTCTCTTTCAATGTTCATTTTGTCCAGTTTTTCATCTTTATCCAGTGTTTTATTTTCCGCAAGCGAAACCTTGATTTCATAATTAAGAAGCTTTTTATTCAGATCTCTCAATTCCTCCTGCAATATGAATAACTGTGATTCAAGAAATGCTTTTTTCTCAAGGACAACCTTCTGTTTTCCTTCAATATTATATTCTATGAATTTAGCGGCAATTGCGTTTGCGACTACTGAAGCAATGATTCTTTCATTTGACTCGACTGTTATCCTGATTATATTGCTATTTCTTAACCCCTCGATTTCCAGATTATAAACTTCAGGAATAATACCTGTTTCTTTAGTAACCTTGTTTATGATAACATTGCTTTGCAGTATTGCCTTATATGTCTCGATATCTATCTGCTGCTTTATATTGCCAAATGGGTTTACTACCTGGTTTCTTTCAAATATGCCAATTGTAGTGCTAGCTTCATAAACAGGAGGCTGATAATTAGTATAAGTAACAATACTGCCGCAAACAATAATAAAAATAACTATTATAAGAAATAAATGCCTTTTGATAATTAAAAAATATCCTTTCAAGTCGATTTCGTCTTCCATTTTATTCTTATTCTGTTATATTAAGTTGATTAGAAATCAGAAGGTATATTTAAAAGTTTTGTTATTAAAATAAAAAAATTTTTCAGCCAGTCTTTAACTGGCGAAAAAGTGATTTAAGAAATTATTTTTTCTTATTTCTTAAGTAAGCAATCCCTCCTCCTGTAAATAGCATAAGGAATGCTACTGCAGCAGTTGTATATTCAGGAACACCCATTATATGAGGGAGGCCTATATTCCACCCTGTGGCTCCTAAAGCATTTATTTCTACCCATTCACTGCATTCAATACCGTATAGACCAACAACACATGACTGGACTTCATCACCTTCTGTGCATACATTATCTGGAACAATCTTGATATAATAGCC
>JAGLGH010000180.1 GCA_023144115.1 Nanobdellota archaeon
TTTGCATATAATGAATAAACATCAGCATAATTTTCTATGCTCAGGAGATCCATAGCGCCTTGAATCTGCGGCAGCGCATCCTTGTAGAAAAGCTTTTTTAGACCAATGATTTCATCTTCTCCAATAATTGAATATGGAGTTACAAAAAAATGCGAAGTGTTTAACGATTCTGATGATTTATTCTGGAACTGATCGTCAACAAAAAAATAGTTTACGCCTTTGCAGGATCCTATTTCTTCCATAAGTGTTCCAATTGTTACACAGACTGTTTTTTTGATATTCTGATTAGTGTTAGAGAAAAACCATCCAGAAACTGTTTGTTCAGGTTTACTTTCAAAAAGGATTTTATCATAATAATTATAATTTATCATAATAGGATCATTGGACTGGTAAAAGCACTTGGATTTTTTGATTAATTCTTTTTTGTACCAGTTTTCCCTGACTATTGAAATGCCTGAATGCCTGACAAGTTCTTCTGTCAAAATCATCATTGCTTCTTTCTGATGCATATTTCTATCCTCCTTCATTATCCTGATCTTTCACAACAGTCACCTTTTCTTTAATCTCTAACGGCAGTGCATTGAATTCAATCTTGTCAAAATAGAAGTCCTTTAACAGATGCCAGTCTTCTGTTTTGAGATCTTCTGCAATTCTTGGGTCTTTTTTTAATTTATTGAATCTCTTATAAAACTGGAAGCCTGTTAATTTAGATTCACCCTGACTTCTGCTGTTTAGAACAGATTTTGCTACTGATTCCATCATAGCAGCAACTAATTCCTTTTTAACCTCAAGAATCTGGTTTTTGACTTTATAATCAATTATTGCACTTTTTTCTGATTCATGCAGGATTTTCACATGGTTATTATCTGCAATATCTTTCTCTCCACTATAGATTAAAAAAGGTTCTTTACAGTTGAATACAGTGATATTCCTTGATTTATGCCTGAGTTGAAATATTGTCTTTATCCTAAATGAAAGAAGATTAACATTAATGGCTCTGCTATTGAATTCCTTGATTGAGCCATATTTGGATGTCAATTGATGCGTTTCTGTCAGAATATCCTCAAGCACTTTTCTATCAAGATTCTTAAGACCTCTTGTTATGAGGTTATCTCTAAAACTGCTAATCTTTTCTTGCGAGGAATATATCTTTTTGATATCTTCTTCAAGAGTATCCAGTGCTAAATTTACATACAGAGGGAGGTCTTGGGTATTAGGGCTCTTAAAATCTTTGTCAAAGATGCCTAGCAGAGAGTCTGAGCCGTATATGAGATTAACACATCCAGTTAATGCCTCATAAGGAGTTATTGCATTAACTATCTTTTTAGGGATTTTTGAAATAATATCGAACATATAATAAGGAGGATTCTTTTGCTCTATCGATATCTCTTTTAATTGATTCTCAGATGCAATAATAACCCTGTTGTCCAGATAATCATCTCCTAATTCCCTTCTAAGTTCAGGAGAATATCCTCTACTATCAACATTAAATCGTTTTATTCTGGTAGAATAGCCTATTCTTTCAAGGACTCTTCTATAATTCTCAGCTTCCCTGCCTGATATTTCTACATCTGCCATATTTTCACTTTTTTGGATTATTTTTAAAGAATTTTTTTACCTGAAAAACTGGTTTCCCTTACAAGTTCAATTTCATTCTCATGCAGCCATTTAGTAGCAGTTTTGTTGGTATAATCGCAGTCCATGATATCTTTCAATATTGTCTTC
>JAGLGH010000181.1 GCA_023144115.1 Nanobdellota archaeon
GAAGGGCGCAAGCGATGTGCTGGTCTCAGATGCGGATGAAGCGCTGGGGGTGTGGGGTGGTTGTTGGGCTGGTAGGGGTTGTATTTGTGGTGGTAGCAATGAGGGATTGAATTTTTCAGTGGTATGAGGAGCTTCACCTGCTGTCATGCCTGCGAGTGGAGGGAAGTGTATGATTTGAGTTTTTTGAGTTCTGTCAAAGGAATTCTTTTTTCCACAAATTTCAAAACATCTTATCACAACATAATATAAAACTTTAAATATATGTAATTTATAATACCAAAGATAATTTGATATAATTTCAAATGATAAAATAAATTGAATTATCTTTATGATTTACAAAAAAAGTAAACACTTGAGATTTAGCAAGAATAGTAAAAAGCTGTGTGATGATTTTGAAAATAATAGGAATTTTAAACATTTAATCAATAGTTGGAAGTGTTTCATTGTCTTTAAATCAAGAAAATAAAATCCAGATCGGAGATAAAGTAGTTGGATTAGATGAAAAAATCACTACCGAAAATGAAGAGTATGTTTATGGCTACTTGATGGAAGTATTAACTGGAGGATTATATCCAAATAAATTTGATGTTATTCGTGAATATGTTCAAAATTCTTATGATGCCATAATTAAATGGAAAAAACAAAGCAATTATGAAGAAGAAGAAAAATATCCAATAAAAATCGATATTGACGCACCATCTATTACTATTTTTGATAATGGAACTGGAATGACACGCGAGAACATAAGTCAATATCGATATATAGGATTTTCGGAAAAAAAAATGGGTGAAGCTGTAGGTTTTCAAGGCATTGGAAAATTAGCTGGTATAACTGCAGCAAATAAGCTTATTGTATCGACATCACCTTTTGGAATTGATAAAAAATATCGATTAGTATTTAATGCCGCTAAAATGCTTGATCAAATTAGGGAACTGAGAGAAGATCAAGAAAATATTACGATAAAAAAATTAATTTTAAACCATACAGACATTTCAACGGAGGACGAAGATGAAAAACGCCACTACACATTTGTTGAATTAAATCACATCAGAGAAGATTCCAAAACTTTATTTGATGAAGATAAATTAATTCAATATTTAAGTAGAACCGTATCTCTTCCGTTTGATCCGAAATTCAAATTTGCAAATGAAATTGAAGACAATTTGCATACTTTTGTAAACGATTATGATTGGGTAAACGTATTAGTAAATGGAAAACAGATATTTAAACCATATAGAGAAGATATTAGGTCTCCGAATTTCATTCCTGTTTTTGGCGACAACAAAATGATTGCATATGCATGGTATTGTCAAAATAAAGATAAGGGACAATTAACACCAAGAGATGATGCAGGGCTATTTTTCAGGAAAAAAAATTTTAGAATAGGTAATAATTACCTGCCTAGAAATACTATTTGGAAGAATAACGATCATTTGGCATTTTACTATTGTGGTGAAATTCATGTATGTGATAATAATGTTCTTCCGACGGCTAGTCGAGATGACTTTAAACAAAATAAAGCCAGAAGTACATTATATGAAAGGTGCGACGTTATTTCAAAAACCTTAAGTAAAGCAGCCCATGCGGAATCTGAGCAAAGGCGAGCATATCATTATATCGAAGCTGGCGGGAAATTTGTTGACAGTGTGAAAACTGAAATTCAGTACTTCGCTAAAAAACCTCACTGATTCATTCATCTTATACAC
>JAGLGH010000182.1 GCA_023144115.1 Nanobdellota archaeon
AAATCTAACTATTTTGTTCATTCAATCGATAACTTTATAAAGGAATCAAGATTATTTATAAATAAAGATGATAACTAAAGAAATAGTAAGGCAGCTTATTTATGAAGCAAAAGATCTGGAATTTTTTGTTGATAGGGATATTTATGCTGAGATTGAAAAATTAATTGAAGTTAGACATATTATCTTGATTCAGGGAATTAGGAGATCAGGAAAATCAACATTAATGAGGATTCTTGAAAAAGAACTGTCTTCTAAATATGGCAAAAAAAATGTTCTTCATATTAATTTTGAAGATAACAGGCTGCTTAATCTTGATATTAAAGATCTTGATAAAATTTATGAGTATTTTCTTGAGATAAATCAACCGCAGGGGAGGATATTTTTATTGTTTGATGAAATTCAGAATATAGAAAAATGGGAAAAATGGTTAAACTCAATTTATGAAAGACAACATGATAAAGTAAAATTTTTCATTACTGGCTCAAATTCATCATTAACGCGTTCAAAATATGCAACGTCATTAACTGGGAGAAATCTTACAATAAGTATTTACCCCTTTTCGTTTAAGGAGTATCTTCGATCAAAATCAATTAATATCAAAACCATAAGGAATATTTATAATAATAGAGTAACAATAAAATCCGAGCTTGAGAATTATTTGCACTCTGGAGGTTTTCCTGAGATTGCTCTTATGCAAGATAAAGAGATTAAAAGGCAGTTGCTGCAATCCTATTTTTCAGATATAATTCATAGAGATGTCTTATTCAAGCATGATATTAAAGATGTGTTTTATTTTGAAGGTCTTGTAAAATATCTTATCACTAATATAGGCAATTTGTTTTCTTACAATAAACTGCACAAAACATTTGAATATAGTATCAGCACCATTATAAATTATATCTCCTATTTGAGAGAATGTTTCATGATTGATATAATCAGTTATTATGACTTTTCCTTAAAGAAACAGGAAAAGACCCATAAAAAAATTTATTGTATTGATAATGGTTTAAGAAATGCTCTTTCATTTAAATTTTCAGGAGATATGGGGAGATTAGCAGAGAACCTTGTTTTTATCGAATTAAAAAGAAGAGGGAATGATATATATTATTGGAATGGGGCAAATGAGGTAGACTTTGTTTTTAAAAATAAGGATGATTCTTTGACTGCAATTAATATAACTTATTCAGATGAAATTAATGAAAGGGAATTTAAAGGATTAAAAGAATTTAAGAATAAATTTAAATCAAAAGTCAAAGAAATTATTTTAATTACATTGGACTATGAGGATAAAAAAGATGGAATAAGATTAATTCCATTATGGAAATGGTTATTAGAACAATAGGGATAAAAATGAGAAGTTGTAAAAAAGGACAGTTTTACCTGTTTACTGCAATAGTCATTATTGCGCTTCTTGCAGGAATAATACCTAAGTCTGTCATGCAAACAACTGATGAAGATGTATTTAATGAATTGAATGACAATTTTATTGAAG
The DNA here is from genome assembly GCA_023144115.1 of Nanobdellota archaeon. Taxonomy (GTDB): domain Archaea; phylum Nanobdellota; class Nanobdellia; order Woesearchaeales; family JAGLGH01; genus JAGLGH01. The sequence goes on from JAGLGH010000182.1 coordinate 1,493, forward strand.
ATGCTGTATTTGTCATAAACAATGCCATATATCTTAATGCCAGCGTAATGGAAAGCATGGACAGTTTTGCTTTATCTTTTCTCAATTATGCCAGACAGCGTGATACTAACTTCGGCTTTGTCATAATGCTGCGGAACCGCAATGAAACAATACTGATGAATCAGTTGAAGGATGAGAATATATCATTGCAGCCGTCTGGAGGTCAGGTAGTATGGCTTGCTCCTGGTGAATCCTCAGTCCTAGCACTTTATCCTTTATTTGACCTTAATATGAGTGGATCACAATATCATTTCACTTTTGCAGAAAATCCAGATATGCAGCTAAAGATGTTGTTCAATTCGCATAAAAATGCAAATATTTATATTCAGGAACTTTATTGATAGTTAAAATATTGCTTGAAATCAATTTTTTAAAAAGAGAAAATGAGAACAAAAAAAAGAGGCGCACTAAAAATTTTTCCAAATAAATTTTTTAGAAAAGGGATTAGCATATATGTAAGCTGGATTCTTGTGATGGCATTTGTTGTC
>JAGLGH010000183.1 GCA_023144115.1 Nanobdellota archaeon
ATTTCACATCCTCAGAAACAACCAATTTTTCAGATGTCACTTTATCAAGCGTAACAAGCTTAACTTTAGCAATTGATAACAAAGGAAAGATAGCATTCCCATCAGACCATAATGTTAATGCAGAGAATGAGGATTACAACACAAATGTAAAGATTGAAGATGCTATGATATATGTAAACAGCGCAGCGTTGGATTCAAGTTTTAATGATTCTGCAACATTAACATTCTATAATGTTGATTGTAATGCACCTTATGTGTTCTATTCAGAGACTGCAAGCACATTTGCAACAATCCTTAGCGAGAATCAACGCTGCCCAGAGTCATTATGCACAGACATCCAATGCAGTGCAGGAACTCTTACAGTTAATGTTTCCCATTTCTCTGGCTATGCATCAGGAACAAATGCTAACCTTACAATCGAAGCAGAATCAGGAGTAAAGATGCCCTCAGATCCTATTGAATTCTATGCATGGTATGTAAACTCAACAGACGGAACTCAAATATCAGGTGAATGCAACATAAGCTTTGATGATAACTGGGGAACATGGTTTGAGATGGATTATAATGGCTCAGAATACAATTATACAAAATCACTAGGATTCGCAGCACCTGGAACTCATCATTACAATGTTACCTGCTCAAGCGCAAGTTTTGTGACTCTTGAAGCAAATGATACAAAGGTTATCAGTAGTATTGATATCCCTGAATTTTCAACAATAACTTTAGGATTGGGCTTGATTGCTGTCTTAGGGGGATTAATTATCATAAGAAGAAGGAATTGATAAATATCTGCCAAAACATTTAGTTTCGATTCCCTATTCTATATCTATTGGGGTATTAAATTTTTCTTTAATTGGATATTTATCTATTTTTTCATGAATCTTTTTTATTTTGAAATTTTATCCTTAAAAGCTATTTCTTTTTCAGTATCTAGGATTATTTTTTCTCCTTGCTTAAATATTTGTGTTGCTATCTTTGTGCCAATTAAAGCTGGAACTTTATATTCTCTTGAAACAATGGCAGCATGACTAAGGATCCCTCCTTCATTAGTAATAATTCCTTTTGCTTTTTTAATTAAAGGGAGATAAGAGGGAATTGTTTGTTCCGCAATTAAAATTGGATCTTTTATTTTAGAAATTTCTTTGATCTTTTTTAATAAATTATCTTGAGCAGTAATAATAAAAGCAGTTCCTTTTATGTTTCCAGAATAAGCAACATTTCCCTTCACTGAATATGTCTTTTCTATATTTCCCTTAATAATCCTTTCAATTTTAAGTGCATCTTCTCCATGATAAGAATTTATTTTAGTATGAGAAATAATAAAAATAGAGGTTTTTCTTTTCTCAAAATTCTCAACCCTTTTCCCTATTTTTAATAATGATTCAATTTCACCAAAAGAATATTTTTCCAAGACTTCCATAGGAATATCAACTTGTTTTGAAAATTTTTGTAAAAGATTTATTAAAAGTAATGTTAAGTTAACCCAGGTATTTTTTCCTTCAAATCTTAATGCACCCATCTCTTGAATATATCTTATTATATTTTCGCTTTTTTCAGACAACTTATAATTTATTATCTTCCTCTTCTTTGTGGTTTTTATTTTATATTTATTTTGTTTTTTTATGGAATCCTTTAAAATGTTTAATTCTTCTTCTAAATTCCCATTTAAATCTATCATGAAAAAAGACCTATATTTCCAATAAAAATCAAAAATTCCTTTTTCAAACTTTTTTTTATTCTTTTTATTTTTTATTTTTTTAATAAGGTTCTTAAAATCCCTATCTTTTACGTTTAAAATTGTCTCAGGTGGTTGTAGCAATTCAAATATTTCATTTTTTTGTTTTTGTGATATATTCTGTTTATTAAGGTCATTAGATAAAGAATCTCCCAATACAAACGTTGTTTCTGGTTGAGAAATTAAGTATAAATTACTATTTTTAATTAATAATTCTGATAAAAATTTTAACTCTTGATAATTTATTTTTTGTATTGTATTAGTCCTAAAACTTTCATTATAAGAAAATAGAATATCATTTGTTTTTTTTATTAAAATTTTATAATCTTGAATATATTGTTTTATGTTCTTTTTAAAATATATGTCACATTTTTCTTTTAAATCATTTTGAGTTACTATATATGCAGAAATATTCTTACCATAATCTGAAGCAATTAAAGAATATTTTTTAAGATGTTTTAAATTACAAATATATCTTTTCACAGGTTCTAAAAAAAGGATTTCTATAAGATAATAAGGAACTCCTCCGTTCCAAGACCATTCCCAATTTTCTTTTTTTAACATATTATAAAATATATACTTAAACATTTTTTTTTCCTGTCAAGAATTCAGTTAACCCAGTCCAAGAATGAAATTGTAGATATTTCTCTTCTGGTTGTTTATAATGGGAATTCAGTAAAATTGGTTTAATTCTCGAAATAGGCAATTGTTTTAGAATAATTGGATCATCATCGACATGGCAATAATAAATTTCATCTTTAATATTATTGCATTTTTCTTGTTTATTTTCAGCAAGATGTATAGGAACATAAATTCCATTTCTCTCAAACCAATCTTCTGTTATTTTTTCTGTATCTTGTGTTATATCCATATATTTCGAAGGCCTATATGAATTAACAATTATCTCAATACCTTTTCGTGTAATTTCTTTAATACCTTCTTTCGCCCCAGAAATAATTTGTAATTTTGGCAAGGATAAAAATAAATCTGCTTCATATTCTTTAAAAAAATCCTTTATTATATTAAAATCAATATTTTCTTTTTGTACATATTTCTCTAATTTTCCATTATAACAAGCTTGGATAAAATCTTGAGGTACAGAATTGCCAAAATAATCCTTATAGTATTCTATAAAAAAACTTTCTACGTCTGCTATGACACCATCACAATCTAAGGATATCCTTCTTTTCATAAAATCCCTATATGTTATAGTAATTTAATTTGTTTTTTTCCATTCAGCATTAAAGAAATTCTTTAATGTATTTGAAAAGAATTTGGTACTGACCCATACACCTGTATCATATGATGGATGCACTTCACTATCATTAAGAAGCATGAACATAAGTTCTTGGTCATCCACGATGCAAAACCTTGTATTATGCTGAACATTTTTAATTTCTGCAAACTGTGAAAGAATCTTAACTGCATTATTAGTATCTTCTGTCAAAGGTGCTGCTATCCTTATCTTAACTCCTCTCTCATTTGCTTTTTTCAAAACATTCTTCATTCTCTTTGTTTTTCTCAACAAACCTTCTGTAGTGGTCATAATATCAACAGAATCATTTGCTTTTTTAATCATAAAATCAATATGATTATAGATTGAATCTCTTCCTTTAAAAGAACCTGAAAGATCAGATGCTTCAATAAATTCAATTCCTTGTGTATGAAGTAAATGAAGCTCCCTAAGGACTTCACTTTTATATAGATTATCTAAACTTTGTGATTTTTCATTAGCTTCATCTAATACATTCTTTTTTACTCTTTCAAGAACCTCATTAGGATGTACTGCAATATACTTGATAGGTTTTCCTATCTTCATAATAATAAATCCTTTTTTC
>JAGLGH010000184.1 GCA_023144115.1 Nanobdellota archaeon
CGAAAATTATAAATATATTGCAATCTACTCAAGATTATGGATTTAATTTCATCATTTAATTCAATTAGAGATATACCTTACAGAATTGCTTTGAAATGGGGTGAAGAAGACAATTGCTGCAGTGGCAAGCATGAAAAACTGTTCAATCTGCTGACAAAACAGGGTTATAAAGTCAGATATCGTGTCTGCGTTTTTTTGTGGAGCAGTTTAAATCTTCCTCAAGAATTAGAGAAGATTCCACATGATGATGATTGTACACATACATATCTAGAGATATATCTGGATGATACCTGGAAGATTTTAGATGCTACATGGGATAGTGGTTTGAAGAATATTTTTCAGATTAATGAATGGGATGGAAAATCAGATACAGAAATTGCATTAGAACCAATTGAAACTTTTACTCCAGAACGGAGTTTAGAGATAGTAAAAAATCAAAATGAGTCTCTCATAAAAAAAGATTTGAAGATTAATGGAAAATTCTATAAGGCTTTTAATGGGTGGTTAGATGAGAATCGAACATAAGGCGGAAATCTTCCGGAAATTCTTATGCAAACAATATAAATGATAAGCTATCATCATCTGATATGCAACTCCGCATAAAAGACATGATTGCATCAGAACGCCCAAGGGAAAGGCTGTTAAAGTATGGCCATGAATCTCTGAGCAATGCAGAACTTATAGGACTTATCCTCAGGACAGGAACACATAAAGAGAATGCTGTAACCCTGGCAAATAGGTTATTAAAAAAGTTTCCTCTAAATGAGCTTGGAGCAAAAAGGCTCAGCCAGTTTCAGGAAATCAAAGGAATAGGATTAGCCAAAGCATGCCAGCTTATTGCAGCATTTGAACTTGGAAGACGATGCTCCTCACCGACATGGCATGAGAAAATATCAATTAGGTCTTCAAGAGATGCAATAAATATACTTGCTCCAGAGATGGAAGACCTTGATAAAGAACATTTTATTATCCTTCTGCTGGATACAAGGCATAATCTCATAAAAAAAGAACGGATATTTATAGGGACACTTGATAATAGCGTAATCCATCCCAGAGAGATATTCAAGCCGGCAATAATTGAATCATCTTCTGCTATAATAATCGCGCATAATCATCCATCTGGAGATCCGTCGCCGAGCAATGATGATATTGAGATCACAGCAAAGCTGAAACAGGCAGGAAAGCTGATTGGCATAGAAGTCCTTGACCATGTCATAATCGGCAAAAACAGCTCATATAGCTTTATGGATCATGAGATGATTTAACCATATAAGATATAAAGTTATTCTTTATCTTCTTCCTTCTCTTTTTTCTTATTTTCTTTCTTTTTTTCTTCTTTCTCAGGCTTTTTTTCTTTGTCAGAGCGCTTTTGTGCTGCTGCTTCTTGTGCTTTAACATCGTCGTCATGATGCTTAGTATATGTCTTTGGCAATATTGATCCTTTGCCACTAGACCACTCAAGCACTAATCTTTCAATGAATTTAAGCAACTGTATTATGCCAAGAAGGATAAAGAACAGCACAAGCCCAGCAATCACTGTAGTGCCATCAAACAATACATTTGTATAGACAATTGCCATAGCTACATATGCTGTAAGGTTTATAGGAAGAGGAGAAGAGAGGAAAAATGATATTCCCTTGGGTATTGCATGCAGGAAATTCAGGAATAGCAATATAAGTGCAATAAACAATATAACTAATGATAATGCTGTTTTTATGGGATACATCTCATAATTCATTATTGAAGCCCCGACAACACTATTTCCAAGCCCATTATATATCTGCCTTAAAAGATCCACTGATACAAATAAAAGTACAAGGCTGTTTCCAACTGCAGTATTCCATCCTATATCCTCTGTCCCATATTTACCGAAATAAAAGGTCATAAGCAGGACAGTCACTACAAGAGGAGTAACCATCCATATCATATCAGGATTCTGTATGGGTGCTGTAAGAAGCTCTAATAGCCTAGCTAAGACATTTGGTGCAAGCTCATCTTTTAAATAAGATGCTGTTGTTGATACATTTGATACATTTTCTGCAATAACATCTGTAATCATAAATAACAATACCATTTCTCTAGCATTTAATACTTTCGTTTTTTGGTGTTATTAATGATTTGAATTGATGTTTCTTCAAGACGCCAAATTTTTACCATGGGATTATCTGGATTTATCCTTGAACCTAAAGATTTATATACTAGGTAGTAGTAACCACCATAAAATGGCAAAACTATACATTAAAATAGAAACCGAAGATCTTTTAGAAGGAGATAAAGATTTATATACTTCTCAAGGATTTGAGTATCAGGAAAACAGATTGACAAAAATAGTAGAATTGTCCAATAAGGAATATAAACTTTGGCAAAATCCATCATTATTAGATAGAATTTCTGGAAGAGTTAAACAAATGAGTTCTGAGGCCTATCACTTTGAGATGAGTGTTAAAGGTGACTCATACAATGCTGATTTTTCTCAGGTATTTTACGATGTAGAAGGAAATAAACCTATAGTGGATTCTCTTGAAAAACAGTATTTAAGGCATACAATCCAAAAACAATTTAAATTGCAAGGACCTTTGGATGAAAAAATTATAGATAGATGTGTCACTCACGCGCAACTTAGATAATAAGTTGCCCTTTCTTCTCTTTCTAAATTGTCCTTAGGAATTAATTGACGTCAACCTAACTTTACACAAGTTTTTTATATTCTTTCATTATTATTAAAAAATATGGTTAAAATTGTCTGTATAGTTCTATTATATTCTCAATCAACAATGAATAGAAATTTACTTATGTTAGTGAATAATTCATTTTTCTGAAAAAAATGGCATTTTCAAATATCTGTTATCAATAATCTCAAGTGCCTTTGGATGATTATATCTTTCCTTAATGACATTCTTATTATAATCTAAAGTTCCTTTATTCCCTGTAAATTTTGCCTGTAATGCTTCAATAGCAAGATACTTCGCAGGAAGCCTGTCTCCAAAAAACTCTTTGATCTTTTCAAAATCTTTCTGGCCTTTTTCATTATAGAAATTTAGCATAAATCCCACCATATATCTCTGAGGGCACTCAAAATCGCCTGTAAAATACTCTTCATAATTATTAACTGGCATATCTAAAGCGTTCATCAATGTAAAAAGATTACATAATGAAAAATTAATCATCCCTTCATGTATCGGGTGATCAATAATACTTTTGTAATTCTCTTTTTCTATGGGATAATCAAAGATTTTTCCAGTTTCTTTTTCCATTACAGCACCATGATTCTCTTCCTCAAGAGAAAGGATTGTATCCATGAGCATATTTTGAAAATCTTCTTTTCTAAATGCTCCTTCAAAACAATCAGTCTTTGGAATCAAGATCCAATCTTCATAACCAAAATTTTCTATCCGGAAATCGTCAATATTATTAAGTAAATCAAGCAAGGTATCACGCCTGTTAGTGTCATAGACTTCCAGAAACCTAAGGTCATTGACATTGTGGTCTATTGAAAATAATGAAGTAATAATCTGGTTAGCACCAAGACAGTTTGGCGATATATCATCCCTTGTATAAAAATATGGAAATGAGCTTAATGACTCTTTAAAATTATTATAACTTCTATCTACTATTTCAGTTATCTGATTGAATGATGCCAGAAGACCATATACCCTGTTTTCTGATGCTGCTGCAATATCTTCAATACCTTCAAATGATTCCCAGGCAAAAGGCTTATCTTTAACTGACTTATACATTCTTAGAATATAATCATCTTTTCTTGAAGATTCTAAAAATCCCTTAAAGACATCGTTGTTTTTTGTGTTCATAAGTCTCTTAAGATTCTCTTTTGGATCTATGCTTAATATTGCGCGCACTTCATGCATGAGCTTAGTGAGATATTTCACTCTGCGCTCAACCATCATTTCTGCTAAGGTCATTCTTTATACTTCTCAACAAGTCTTTCAATATCAGATATCTTTTTAAAATCAGTAATAGGAGTATTGCTGTCTCTTACCATTATTGAGATTATTGCACCCCTGATTGCATGATTTGTTTTAATTTCATTCTCTCTTTCCTGGATACTTGCATAGATCTGCTTGAAATTATAATTATATTCTTTACAAAAATCCATCACCACACCTATCTTTCCCACAGGTTGGAGTTTGAGATAATCAGTTTTATCCAGAAATCCTACAAGTTTATCTGCGATATTTTTCTCTATTGATTCATATATTATTTCATTTGCCATTTTAAATCCTCCTATAAATGATTTAGATTGCTGATGGGGCGCTCATTTTAACATACTAATTTTAGTAACTATAGCTCATTTATAAACTTTTCGCCATTATTGAGTAATAACCTCTGGGGTTTACATAAGTTTTTTATATGCATCTATAATTATTAGGAAATATGGTCAAGATTGTCTGTATAGGAGATAGTATTGTTGAAGGAGAAGGAGATGAATTAGGTCTAAGCGGCTGGGCAGGCAGGCTTCAACAAAAGATTCTTAAAAATTCAAAAATAGGGGAAAATCGAGTATATAATCTGGGGATGGGAATGGAAACATCTTTAGATCTCTTACATCGATTTTTTTCCGAAGTGCTATATAGAAATCCAGATGTTATTATTCTTCAGGCAGCTCATGGGGATAGTCGAAGTATGCTAAATAATGCTAAGAAAAAAGAATTTGAAATAGGAAAAAAAGCAAGGCTTAGAGTTTATCATAAATTATTTACATATTTATCTCAAAGTAAAAAAAATATCCTTATTTTAGGGTTGAATCCTTTGTCTATGAAAACAAAGTTCAAGAAAGCTTTACAACAGAGAGCTGAACATATTGAATCCCATAACAGAGGGTTAAAAAGATTATGCAAAGAATATAATCTCCCATTTCTTGATCCAAGAGATATATTTAAAGATGTCAGACTAGAAGATTTTTATGTAGATGGATTACACCCAAATTCTAAAGGTTATGAATTGATGTTTAAGGCAATTTATCATAAATTAAAAGAATTAAAATATATATCTTAAACACAAAAATATTTAAATAGATACATCCATAAAGCATAATATGCGATGGACACATTGGCTGGAGATAATAGGGTTGGCCACAGCTCTTGCTGCGCTGTTTGGCATATTTGGCATATTGATGAATGTGTTCCTGCATGGTCACTATTATGATTTTACAGCTGATATATTCATAAAAGAGCCGCAGATGTATATTCTGATTATTGAACTTATTCTGATTCTAATCAGCATACCAATCATGATCTACATAGGTATAAAAAATATTAAGAATCTTGCTAAAATTACAAAAAATGCCGATAAAATAGAAAAGATTGAGAAAAAAGCCAGCAGAATCTTTCTTAACGCAATGTTCATAGGCTTTACAATGACTCTCATAATCGGACTGATCATATACATAGATGAGCTTAGCTACAGAGATATGCAGCTCAAATACCAGATAAAGACAATGAATCATACAATAGATGATATGGATAGCACTATAGAAGAGCTGAAAGAAAATTTTCAAGACAAGAACAAAATTATCGAAGATCTTATAATCGAGAATAAGATGCTAAAAAATATAAGTAGCTAATAGGGATTTGTTCACTTCTTATTATTTTCTTATTTTTTTGATATCTAATTTCTATAACAAAACCCTCTCATCTTCCTTCACTACCCTGGAGTAGGGTGAAGCCAAAGATTTATATACTGATTCTGGTTCCTGTTTTTAAATTAATTATTAAATGGTAGTAACCCTAAACACTCAGATTATTACTCAACAAAAATGAAAAAAACAATATTGCTTATAGTGATCGTATTTATTGCAGGATGGTGCGTAAATAGTGCATATTCTCAGATTTCTTATAATAGTAATCAGGATATCAATCAGACAATAGGATTAAATGAAGAGCCTACAGACGATACATTATCTCAAACAATCACAGATACAATCTCTGTTTTTTTTAATGAACCGCCAGAGCAAATATCTCCTTTTGACCATATAAAAGAGAATCAGATTCATGTTTTTCAGGACAGAATAATTATTGACCTTAAGGATGCAGAATGGGCAAGATTTACAGACACGAATTCAATGGACCCTGTGATTGATGCAAATTCTCATGCTATAGAGATAATTCCAATATCAACTAATCAGATACATGAAGGAGACATAGTCTCATATAAGTCAAAATATGCTGAGGGTACAATAATTCATAGGGTTGTTGAGATTGGAGAAGATGAAGAAGGCTGGTATTGCAGGATGAAAGGAGATAACAATAAGATGCAGGATCCTGGAAAGATAAGGTTTGAGCAGATACAAAGGGTTGTTGTTGCTATAATCTATTGAACAAAAATCTGCTTAGCAAATTCTTGTAACATAACATTTTTATATACAGGCTTTTTATTATATACATTATGGAATATCCTGAAAATATTGATGATTGGAGAGAAGCAGGGAAACTTGCTGCTAAAGCACTCCAATTTGGATTAAAACAAATAAAACCAGGGATTAAGCTTATTGATGTTGTAGATAGTGTAGAACAGGAGATAATCGCAATGGGTGGAGAAATCGCTTTTCCTGCGCAAATATCATGTAATGCAATAGCTGCTCATTTCTGCCCAAATCTGGATGATGACATTATATTTAAAGATCAGGTCGCAAGCCTGGATGTGGGAGTGCATATTAATGGAGCAATTGGAGACAATGCCAGAACAATTGATCTTAGCGGGCATAACACTGAACTTGTCAAAGCAAGTGAAGAAGCTCTTGATAATGCGCTAAAGACTATAAAAGCAGGGGTAACTTTAGGTCAGATAGGAAAAGTCATCAAGGACTCTATAACAAAATATAATTTCTTACCAATCCATAATCTTGGAGGTCATGGTCTTGGCATATATAATATCCACTGCAAGCCTACAATCCCGAATTATGATACAGGTAACAGCACGCAACTAAAAGCAGGCCAGATAATAGCAATTGAGCCATTCGCAACAAACGGCGCAGGAATGATATATGAATCAGATAAGAGCACAATATTTGCCAAGGTTCAGAAAAAGCCTGTAAGAAATATTTTCACAAGACAGGTGCTTGCTGAAATCTTAAAATATAAAGATCTTCCATTCACAACAAGATGGCTGTTAAGGAAATTTCCTGCAATAAAAGTCAATTTTGCATTAAAGGAAATGCTCAACTTAGGAGTAATCAGGGATTATCCTCCGCTGCTTGATCAGAATAAAGGCATTGTAACACAGGCAGAGCATACAGTCATGGTTACAGATGACGGATGCGAGATATTGACAAAAAGAGATTGATTCTTATGATTCCAGATAAACTCAAAAAAGGAGATACAATTGGCATAGTAACACCTTCAACGCCGATTACACCAGACTATAAGCAATTTTTTGATAATCTAATTGAATATTTTAATCAGTTGGGTTTTAATGTTGTTTTTGCAGAAAATGCTCTTGCTATAGATAAATATGGAGTTTCAGGAGGTTCTGTTGCCCAAAGAGCTGAAGATATCAATAATATGTTTAAAGATGATAAAATTAAGGCAATTTGGTGTGCTCAAGGAGGACATACTGCAAATCAGATTCTGGATTTTATAGATTATGAATCAATCAAAAATAACCCTAAAATTTTCATGGGTAAGAGTGATATAGATATGTTATTATTAGCCATCAATAAAATGACTGGATTAATTACATTCCATGCATCAGACCCTAAGCTGGGAAAAGCTACTGATTTTGATTTTGAATATTCACAAAAAGCTTTCAATGACAGGTTAATCAAAGGAAAAATAGGTCTGATTGAGAAATCTTCTGAATGGAAATGCATTCGTGAAGGAAAAGCAACAGGCAGGATTATAGGCTGTAACTTAATGACTATTCTAAAATTAGCAGGAACAAAATACTTCCCTGATTTCAATAAAGCAATCTTATTTCTGGAAGACTATACCTCTGATATTAGAGAGATAATCTATAAATTAACACAACTAAAACAGATAGGTGTTTTTGATAAGATCTCTGGCATAGTCATAGGATATATTTATGGATTTCAGGATAAGAGATTCTTAGAGAAGAATCCAAAGATAGATAAAAACGGGAATAAAGTGAATTTTGAAGATGTTGTCCTTGATATCACAAAAGAGTATGATTTTCCAATCTTAAAGATTAATGAGTTTGGACATTATTGCCCTAATGCTTTTATTCCAATCAACTGCAAAGCAGAAGTTGACGCAACAAATCTAAGCCTTGAAATAATTGAGGATTGCGTGAAGTAAAGCGAAAATAGAATTAGAATTTAGAAGCAAAAACCTCTAGTTCTTTTTTAGGTTATTTTTTATCATTTCGACAATTTCTGGAAATTCAGATATCTTGAAATGTCCATTTTTACTTTCATAGATTATGATATTTGCATTTTTTAATTTTTTTCTGAATTTTTCTGTATGAGATACAGGAACAACATCATCATCTTTTGAGAATAGTAAGTTCAAGTTTGGGGAATTTTTTTCAATCATTGAGATATCTGATTTAAGTTTAAAACCACCTACTAAATCTTCTCCTGGCAGAGTATTATCAAATGCAGAACCAATCAAATAAAGCGATAATATCTTTTTTGGTAACTTATTTTCTGACAAATATTTTGCGAGAAAAGTTCCGCCTAAAGATTGACCAATCAAGATGATGTTATTTCTCAGATGAGAGAAATATCTTTCAAAATGAATTTTCCATTCTTCATATTTTGCATTATCTTGTAAAGGCATACGTGGTCTGATAATCTCACAATATTCCCCCAACTTCTTATTTAGATAATCATCACTCCAGCGTATTTTTTCCTCAATTGATATATTCCTAGTTTTCAAGTAATGCAAATAATCTTTCTTATTCTTGAAAGTCATTCCGCCATGAATTATAACTATCTGAGTTTTCTCTTTTTCCATCTTAATTTACCGAATTATCTCTGCAAGTTCTTCAGGTTTTTCTATAGAATAATCTGCATATTCTTCCTCTCTTCCTGCAGGATGGCCCCATTTCACAAATATTGATTTAGCTCCTGTTCCTTCTACTCTTTCCAGGTCACTTATCTTATCTCCTAATAGATAAACAATCTCCCCATGAAGGCTTAATTCTTTGATGTCAGCTAATTCATCTGCTCCAAGAATAGGCGGTTGGCCATAGGTATAATCAAATTCAAAAGGCATACCTGCAATCTGCAGCATGCCTGAAATGATATCAGTTCTTACTCCAGAAACAATCGCAAGCTTGTATCCTGCATCTCTTATTCTTTGCAACTGCTCAATCAAACCTTTGGGAATAATATTCATGCCATATTTTTTTGCTGCCATATACATACCAATCTGAAACAGGTTTGTAGATATCTGATTCTGGCAGCCTTTACCACCAAGTTCCATAACTTCAGAATCATTTTTCCTATATCTAATAATCATATCTTTTGTTATTCCAGTTAGGTTCTCAACAAACTCCCTGTTAATCTGATATAATTCCTCAGGATTTGCATGCTCATCTTTTGGAGGCAATCCTCTCTGAAGAAGTTCTGCTCTAAATTTATTTGCTTCTTCTATTATTTCTGCCTTAATCAATGTACCTGCAAAATCAACAATTACTATTTTATCTGCCATATTTGCATTTAGAATGACTTATCCTTTTAAATCTTTTCTTTCCTTAGAGTTTAATTTGAAAAATCAAATTCTTTCTTTTTCAAGTTCATGTATCTTGTCTTTCAGTTCAGCCATCCTGATTTCCCTGTGTTCCATAAGATCACTGATTTTTTCCATATCCTCACTAAGATCATCAAACTCATCAATTATCTTTTGCTCCTTAAGTTTTCTTGATGTTATTTCCCTAAAAAAATGGATGCATGCAACAACATTTTTATTATGTATGCAAGGGTCTACAATCATTTCCCAGTATTTTCCACTATTATGCTGACAAAACTCAATTTTTTTGCTTTTCTTCTCTTTAATAGAATCTGAAAATGGGCATGCACCATTCTGCTCTTTTACTCCACAACAATCAAATACATCAAAACATTTTTCTCCAATAACAGAATCTGTGCTCTTATCTATGCATTTCAAGAATGCTTTATTTGCAAACATTATATCAAAATCATTATTTAGAATTATGGTAGGATTAGATATAACATTCAATACTTTCATGCAGCCAACCCTAAGAGCTGCCTTTTCCTGCTCTGTCATCTGGCTTTCATCGTCAGAAAACAGATTTATACAATCATCAAAATTTTTGAGCATAGTAGAACACTATCAAAATACCCATTAAATACTTTACGCAAATTAGTGGATAAGTTTTTTAGAATTAAGATAAGATTTCAAGAAATTTGATAAATTTCCTGAAATCCTGATAAAAAATTACCTTTTTTTCACTGCCTTTTTCTTCACAACTTTTCTTTTTACAGATTTCTTAGCAGGTTTTTTCTTCTTTGGCGCTGCTTTTTTAGCAGGGACTATCATTATCATGTCCTGTATCTGTTTCTTTGCTTTTGCCTGAATCTCTTTTGCCTGCTTTCTTGCTTTGAGTTCTGCTTCTTTCATCATCCTTACAGATCTAACCCTAATCTCATTTACTTTTTTAATCGCTTTTTGATTAAGCCCTTTTTTCTTAGCAATTACAGCAGCAGCTGTCACTGCAGCAATACCTGCAGCAGCAATCCCTAAACCTACTTTTGTTTTTTTCTTCATCTTGTGATTCACCCCTTTTGTCAAGATATGACTCTATTATGTATTTATGAAACTCCATACTTATTAAATTATCGTTTATATTTGAAAAAAGTGAGAGAAAAACAAAAGATTTATATTCAAGTTAAATAAATATAGTAGTATGACATTCGCAAGAAAGATTGAAAAATGTATTAAAGACTTAGAAACACAAAAACAGAGGCTAAAAAACGGATTGGGAATTTCAAACAAAAATATATATTTAAAAATACTGCATGAATATTTAGAATATCTGGGAAAACTTATGGCTGAAGAAATAGAGGAGATTTATGAAAAAAATAAATCTGGAAAGTATAATATCATCCCAGGATTAAATACATTAAGAGATGGAATTAATCTCTGGTATCAATATGAAGCAAATGTTCTAAAATCTGAAATTCTATTAGAAGAGCGAGGGGTTGCGCAGGAAAACTTTAAAGAACTAGACCGTATGAAAGTTAAGATGGACATAGCAGTTAAAGATTATCCTAACTATGATTTAAAAATAATACAAAACCAAGTAACAGTATTATTATTAAAAGGAGATTTTTCTATGAGAGCATCCACAAATAGAATTCGAGTCAATATAGAAAAGTTATAGGCATACAAAAACAAAAAACCCATAATTAATAAATTATTTCAACCTACCC
>JAGLGH010000185.1 GCA_023144115.1 Nanobdellota archaeon
CGTCTCATAAGATTTTCCATCTCATGAAGAGTGAGTTCTTTCCCTGCTTTTATTGACTTCCTGCATGCAAACCTGATAATCTTCTCTTCCTTGATAGACTCTATCTTCTTTGTGCTGATTGAATCCAGCTCTTTGATAAGACCTGTAATCAACTCATCATAAAATCTTCCAAATATTGCAGGGATAGTCCTGACCCTAAATGAATTACTTCCATATTCTTCAAACTCAAATCCAGCTTTTCTCAATAGCTCAAGATTAGCCTTTATGACATTTGATTCAGCAGGAGCAAGTTCGACAATCTTTGGTTTCACAAGCTGCTGCACCTTTATGCCTTTATGCCTATACTCTTCCATAAGAATCTCATAATTTACCCTCTCTTCTGCAGCATGCTGGTCTATTAAAAGTGCGCCAGCAGGATTCTCTGCGATTATGTATGTTCTGTTCAATTGACCCAGAATTCTATAGGCTCCAATCCTCTCTGATTTTGCATCTTCTGATTTTGCTTCCTCTGCATCTACATCTTTTATCTTAATATCACTTTGTTCAGCATTTTTGACTTCTGTTTTCGCCTCAGCAGCAGAATCTTTGGCATAAACAGCAGCAGGAACCTCTTTTGCTTCAAGGACTGTCTGCTGATCTTTTGCAAAATCATACCTCTTTGTAGCCTTGACATTAGGATTAAAATTTATGCCTGCAGAAGGAATCAGATTAGCGCTCTCCAGTACAGACCTTATTGCATGTTTTATATCATTGTAAATTCTATCTTCATTTTCTATCCTTACTATATCTTTTGTAGGGTGAACATTGACATCTACTTTGGTCACATCCACATCTATAAAAAGCACAGCAATCGGATGTCTTCCTGTAAAAAGCAGTGAATGGTATCCATCATAAAGCGCCCTGCTTATAGCTTTGTTCTTTATATACCTGCCATTCAGGAATATAGACTGCTGGCTTTTATCCCCGCGCGTCATGCTTGGCTTGCTTATATACCCCTTAAGTTTAAGATCTTTGCTTTTATAATTAAGCTTAAGCAGATTCTTTCCTAGTGCAGAACCGTAAATTGATACTATGTTATTCAGCATATTAGGTGTTTTAGGACAGTTCAGGACAAGCTTTTTGCCATGATAAAGCTTAAAAAAGATATTCTTATATGCCAGTCCATACCTTGTGACAATATCAACAATCGCATTATGCTCACTACTGATAGCTTTCATATATTTTTTCCTTGCAGGAGTATTATAAAACAAGGAAGATACTTCAACAATTGTTCCATTTGGACAGGCTATCTCTTTTATAGACCTGATTTTAAATCCTTCCACATCTATTTGAGTTCCTTCTTCACTCTCTTTGTTTCTGGTTATTATCCTCATGCGTGAGACTGCTGCAATGCTTGCAAGAGCCTCTCCCCTAAAGCCAAGAGTGTTTATTGCAAAAAGATCATCACTTTGTTCTATTTTGCTTGTTGCGTGACGTTGTATTGACATAACAACGTCTTCTTTTGCCATACCGCAGCCATTATCATGTACTTTAATGTATGATTTGCCGCCTTCGCCTATAGTAATAGTGATCTGGTCTGCTCCAGCATCAATAGAATTCTCTATCAGCTCCTTCACTACAGCAGCAGGCCTTTCAATAACTTCTCCAGCAGCAATCTTATTAATCAGCACTTCATCAAGAACATGAACTTTACCCAATTTACCACCTATATATCTGATAATAGCACTGGTTTATATTCTTTTTGGTAAGGGATTTGATCTTAAGAAAATTAAACCCAAGTGAAATAATCTTTGAATAATTATAATTCTTTTCCTCCACCGAAAAGGTTATATACTACCTTTAACTATATTTACAGCAAGATGTCAAAATCATTAGTGGAGATTAGGTTCCATGGACGCGGAGGTCAGGGAGCAAAGACTGCAGCTCAGATTCTGGCAGAAACTGCGCTTTTACAGGGAAAGAATATACAGGCATTTCCTGAATACGGTCCTGAAAGGATGGGTGCGCCAGTAAGGACTTATGTAAGAATATCAGACAAACACATAACAACATATGCTCCAGTCACAAATCCAGATATGGTGATAGTTATTGACGAAACTCTTCTTTCGACTGTAAATGTAGCAGAGGGACTTGATAATGATGGTATACTTGTGATAAATTCAAGCAAGAACCCTGAAAATGTGAGAAAAGAGATTGACCATTTTGAAGGGAAGATTGTGACAGTTGACGGAACCAGATTATCTTTTAAATATCTTAAGAAGAATATTCCTAATATTGCTCTGCTTGCCGGGTTTGTGAAAGCAACAGGGATTGTTAAGTTTTCAGAACTTCAAAAAATAATAAAAGATCATTTTTTTGCTAAATTAGGCAAAGACAAAACTGAAGCTAATATGAAGATGAGCGAAGAGGCTTATAAGATAACATGAAAGATAAGAAAAAAGGCGCAGGAGAAATCCCAATTGGGGGGATGATAACAGAAGCAGGCTCGTCAGCCAAGTTCAAGACTGGCAGCTGGAAAGCGCAAAGACCAATCATAGATGAATCTAAGTGTATCAACTGTCTCATATGCGTGCATTATTGCCCAGAAGACTGCATTATGACCAAGGACGGTAAAAGAGGAGAGATTGATCTTGAATACTGCAAAGGCTGTGGCATATGCGCAAACCAATGCCCAGTCAAATGCATAAAGATGGTACCAGAAAACGAATTTGAAAATGGCAAATAATATTAAATTCAAGGATGTTCCTTATACAGGAGCAGATGCTGCTGCAGAAGCTATGAGGCAGATTAATCCAGATGTAGTTCCAGTCTATCCTATTACTCCACAGACTCCAATTGCCCAGAAATTTGCGCAATTTGTATCTGATGGAATTGTCGACACTGAGATGATCAGAGTAGAATCTGAACATTCTGCAATGTCAGCCACAGTCGGCGCATCAGCAGCTGGTGCAAGGGCAATGACTGCGACATCCTCAGCAGGGCTTGCTTTGATGTGGGAGGTTGTAGGTGTTGCATCAGGATTAAGGCTTCCAATTGTGATGAATATAGTGAACAGGGCATTGTCAGCTCCAATCAATATCCACTGCGACCATGCAGATGGAATGGGCACAAGAGATCTTTGCTGGATACAGATATATTGCGAAACTGCGCAGGAGATATATGAAAACACACTTCTTGCATTAAGGCTTGCTGAATCTGTCAATCTTCCAGTAATGGTGATGCAGGATGGATTTATCACCAGCCACTGCGTGCAGAATGTAAAAATCTACGATGATAATACTATTAGAAAATTCATAGGAATAAGAAAACCAGATACATCTCTTCTTGATGTTGACAATCCAGTAACATACGGACCTCTCCAGCTACAGGATTATTATTTTGAGACAAAATATCAGCAGGAAGAGGCAATGGGCAA
>JAGLGH010000186.1 GCA_023144115.1 Nanobdellota archaeon
TCTACTGCAGGCACAGCAAAAGCTGTTGTTGATAAGATGAGAAAACAAGGTCGCAAAGTTGGTGTTGTCAAGCCTAAATTGTTCAGGCCTTTCCCTTACAAAGAGATTGCTGAAAGCCTGAAGAATATAAAATATGCTGCAGTGCTTGACAGATCATCATCATTTGGAGCATATGCTCCTTTATTTGCAGAAGTCATGAATTCATTGTATAGTCTTAAAGAAAAACCAATGATTCAAAGTTATCTATTTGGATTAGGTGGCAGGGATATAACTGAAAAACATATAGAGATGGTCTTTGAAGAGATGCTTGCAGGAAACATAGAGGAAGGAAAAAGATTTATCAGTTTGAGGAAGTAAAATGGTATCACTTAAAGAACTTGCAGAAAAAAAGCAAAAGCTGGCGCCAGGCCATAGGACATGCGCAGGCTGCGCAGCGCCAATCATAGTAAGGACTGTGATGGCAGCAACTGATAATCCAATAGTTGTAGCAAATGCCACTGGCTGTCTTGAAGTAACTACTACTATCTATCCTTTTACGTCATGGAAAGTTCCTTTTATCCACAATGCTTTTGAGAATGCTGCTGCAACATTGTCAGGTGTAGAGACTGCTTTCAGGGTTCTTAAGAAAAAAGGCAAGATAAAGAAGGATATAAAATTTCTCGCATTTGGCGGTGACGGAGGCACTTATGATATAGGCCTGCAATCATTGTCAGGAACACTTGAAAGAGGTCATAATATTGTCTATGTATGTTATGATAATGAGGCTTATATGAATACAGGTGTGCAAAGAAGCGGAGCAACGCCTTACTGCGCATCCACAACAACTGCGCCTGCAGGCAAAGTCATGCAGGGCAAGCAGGAGTTCAGGAAGGATTTTACAAAAATCGTCGCTGCCCATAATATTCCTTATGTGGCGCAGGCATCTGTGCATAACTGGAATGACCTTTTCAATAAAGCTCAAAAAGCCTTTGAAGCTGACGGACCTGCATTCATCAATGTCCTTTCTCCATGCCCTCTTGGATGGAAATTTGACCCTTCAAAATCAATAGAGATAGCCAAGCTTGCAGTTGATACAGGATTCTGGCCATTGTATGAGATTGAGAATGGCGTCTATAAGCTGAATTACAAGCCAGCAAAAAAGATTCCTATTATAGATTTCTTAAAGTCACAGGGTCGATTCAGGCATGTCTTCAAACAAGGAAATGAACATCTGATTAAAGAAATACAGCAGCATATTGATATAAAGTGGGATGAGATATTGAGATTGTGTGATGAGAAGTGAGTTGAATTCTATTCTGTTATTTTTTTGAAGTCTTCATCTTCCCATAATTCTTTAAAATCTTTATCTTTCTTAGCTTGTTCTTTACGTGAAACATCAAGTTCAATTGCTTTCTTTAATTTAGCAAGTGCTTCTTTCTTCTTTCCTTGAAGAGAATAAGTACAAGCAATATTAAACCATATCTTGGCATTATGGGGGTTAATTTCAATTGCTTTATCATAAGCCTTTAAAGCTTCTTCATTTTGACCAAGCTTAGAGAGTGCATTACCCTTATTATACCATGCAACATCATTTTTTGGATTAATCTCAATTGTTTTATTGTAAGCCTTTAAAGCCTCTTCATATTGACCAATCCCATCGAGTGCCAAACCCTTATTATTCCATGCCTTACCATCATTTTTGGGATTAATTTCAATTGCTTTATCGTAAGCCTTTAAAGCCTCTTCCTCTCGACTAAGTTTATGGAGTGCATTACCTTTATTATTCCATGCAGCATCATTTTTGGGATTAATCTCAATTGCTTTATCGTAAGCCTTTAAAGCCTCTTC
>JAGLGH010000187.1 GCA_023144115.1 Nanobdellota archaeon
CAAAAAGATATCATGCAGATCTTGCAAAAAACAGAGGTTTAGAACCTGAATCAGTACTTGAAGCGGTTAAATTAATACCTACTGCAGAGGCAGTAAGGACATTGCAAGCAGCCACAAGAGAATATAAGACCAGAGAATTGAATCGGATTTATGGCAGGTGAATCTTTTTTTAAAATAGTCTTAGTTAATATTTTTCAACTAAAATTAAGTAATTAATTTATTCTCTTCAAGCAGGAACAGGCATATAGGAATCATATTTTTGCCCCACTTGTCTTTTGTTAAGACTCTAAAATCATCAAAATATTTCTCAGCCTTAAAATGTTTATCTCTGGTCCTGTTTGTCCACTTGATCTCTAATGCCCTCAAGCCTTTTTTGATAACAAAATCAATCTCAACAGTTTTTGTCTTGTTGAACCAGTAAAAAACATTATCTTTATAATCAAAATTATTCAGCTTTGTTTCATGCTCCATCTTTTTGACAATATCATTAAGAACAATCATCTCAATTATCTTGCTCTTGAAATCAGGAAGCCTCAGTTTGTCACTGAAATGCTCAAAGTTCTTCTCCTCCCCATAACACCATTTCCAGACAGAATAAAATATAAAAGGATCACTAAAATAGATTTTCTTAGATTTAGGATAATCTGGTATATTCTTGTTATAATCCATCTTATTAACGTAATTTACGGCAAATATATCTTCAAATAGTGAGATATAGCTTTGTACAGTGGAATGAGAATCAATGTCTGTTCCTTTCGACAAGCCGCCCCAGTTAACTTCACTAGAGAATGTTTCAATAATTCTCTTAAATATCTGTTTTGAATATTTTTCACTTTTATTCCATTTTTCCAGGTCGCCGATAATCCAATTCTTATAAGTTTCGTAAAATGTTTCATCTATGTATGAATTCTTATTGAAGTAATCAATAACCATTGGAAAACCGCCAGTCATCAAATAAATATCAAGTTCTTTATTTAACTCTTTTATATACAGCTTTTTGTTCTTTTTATCTGCTAAATCAGAGCCTCTTGCTCTAAGAAATTCTGCAAAAGATAGAGGAAGTAATTTAAAATGCCTTTTTCCCAATCCTATTCTTCCTGGCAGCTTTTCAATGGATTTCTTTATGTCTATTGAAAATGATCCAGTAACTACAACAGCGCAATTTTCCAGCTCACCTGAATCATAAAGGTGCTTTATTGCTTTCTGCCAATCTGTAATATAAGAAACCTCATCAAGGAATATATATTTTTTGCCATTATTTTCAAACAACTCAAAATAATTTCTTATTATGTTCATAATATCCATATAGTTGTTCAATATATCACAATTAAAATACATAATATTTTTTTCATCTGTTTTTTTAAGCAAGGATTTTATAGTCAGTTTTATCCATGTTGTCTTGCCTACCTGCCTTGGACCCCTGAGACTATACAAACCCTGGTTAAAATCTGGAATGATGACCGGATACCAGCTAAGTGTGCTTTCTTTAACTTTCTTAATATGGAAATCATATTCAATCTCTTTTTTGTCTTTCCACCAGGGATTTGCTCTTATTAATTCATCCATATTAGCTATAAATAAAGCTTTGTTTATAAAGTTTTGGTTTTTTTGCCAATACTAATGGCAGTTTATAGGTTTTTTTGCCAATCTCTCTGGCAGAATTGAAGTTTGTAATAAACATTCGTAGCTTTTTCTTTTCACCTGAAGAGATTTATTCCCAGATATTTCCTAATTTAATAACTTTTATAAATAGATAGGTATTAATCCCTGTTATGGAGTAATCTCCTGCTGAAAAAAATGGTAAACCTATTGTCAAACAAAAAGCCGTATTATTTCCTGTCACTTTATCTTTCAGATGTATCTATGTACTTATTGGCATTGATTATTTCATTTCTTGTTTTTACAGACAGCCATTTAACAATCCTGCATGAGGGCCAAATGCACATAAGGCTTGCTCTGATAATGATGTTCTTATTGATTATTAACTATACGCATCAT
Organism: Nanobdellota archaeon; assembly: GCA_023144115.1. Taxonomy (GTDB): domain Archaea; phylum Nanobdellota; class Nanobdellia; order Woesearchaeales; family JAGLGH01; genus JAGLGH01. The sequence continues at coordinate 1,999 of JAGLGH010000187.1, forward strand.
GGATTATATGATGATAAAAGAAACACATTTAATGATAATGATTTTATGGCAATCATTTATAGTGTAACAACTGTCTTTTTTATATCTTTTATCATAATAATAGCATTTGATATATTCAATTCAGTTCCAGCTAAATTCTTTTTATTGAGTTATCTATTATTAATAATACTTACAGCAGGAGCGCGCATTATGCTCTCAAAAATAGTGATTTATGCAAGAAATAAAGGTGTTGACATCAAAAATTTTATTCTGTTTGGAAATGATACTTTTGATCTTGTCAGTAAGATTGATGAGAATAAGGCATTGGGATACAAACTGGTTAAAAAGACCAATTCAATCAGTGAACTGGAATCCTCTTTAAACCAGGCTGACATCGTGTTCATATCCAGGGACAATATTAATAGTGCAATGATGAGCTTAATTCTTAAAAATAATCATATCACCTGGAAGATTATTCCAGGCATATTTAATCTTGTGATTGAAGATATTAATTTTGACGAATTCAGGGACTGCCCTGTTATGAATATCAGTTCTGGCAATGCAGCGCAGGATTACCTGAAAAAAAAGCGCATAATAGATATCATACTTTCTTCATTGGCTCTTGTAGTGCTTTCCCCGTTATTCTTAGTAGTTGCTATAATAATGAAGACTACAATGCCTGGCCCTTTGTTCTTTAAGCACAAGCGCATTGGGAAGGACATGAAAGAGTTTACAATATATAAGTTCAGGTCAATGATTATAGGAGCAGATGATAAGAAAAAACAGATGCTTGACCAGAATGAAGTCAAGGGTCTTTTTAAGATAAAGGATGATCCGCGAATAACCAAGTTTGGAAAAATTCTGAGAAAAACATGCATTGATGAGCTGGCTCAGATTATCAATATATTTAAAGGAGATATGTCTATTGTAGGGCCAAGACCCCATTTAAAGGATGAGCTGCCTAGTTTCAGCGACTGGAGAATGATGAGATTTAATATAAAGCCAGGTCTGACAGGCATATGGCAGATTTCAGGCAGGCATCAGTTAAACTTTGACAAGGCGGTTCTGTATGATCTTTATTATATCAAGCACATGTCGTTTTTTCTGGATGTGAAGATAATATTGAAGACAATTCCTGCGATTATATTCTCTGGCGGAAGATGGTAACATAATTTGCTTTTTGTTTCACTTTAATCTTAAAAAACATCCATGATTATATCTTTTTATCATATCAGAAAATTCCATTTTTATAATTCTTCTATCGTGTCTATCTTCTGAAATATGATACAGTGTTTGTGTAAATGCTGCAGAAAGAAGAAGTGTGCTAACATCAATTTGATCCTGATTATTTTTATCTAGTAATATTTTTTCACCTTTGGAAACATAAATCCTACTGTTATCTATAGCAAATTCAAGTGAATTGGGAGTTTCTTTTGCGAGGTTCTTTTTGGGTGTGTAGATATCTTCCCCTAAATCCTTAACACAGTATATTCCTTCTGGCATAAAACCTTTAATAATGCCCAAACTTAGCGCAGGATCAACAATGTAGGGTCCTTCTGAGATAATATGACGCTCAAGCACTGCAATATATCCTCTGTCAAATTCCTGAAATGTCATAAAGTTATCTATAACTAATAGACTAGAGGAGAATTGGAATTGTGACTTTGTTTTTTCGCCTTCACCTATTAATAATGCAGTTTCACACAGCTCTCCTTTTGGAGCAGGTTTTTGAGGAATTTCAATAAGATTCCTTTTTGGGTCATAAGTAATTGGTCTTAATGTTCCAAGTGAGGTATCATTAGTATTGTATATCATTGATGATAGGATTCTGTTGAAGTATTTAAATTTTCTTATCTGTTATTCTCCTCAAGGGGTTACAGAGAATATGTTATCTACTAATCTTCTCCTTCAAGATTTGCAGCAGAAAGATTTATATAGTATTATGCATTATTATGCAAAATGGTAAGGCCAAAGAAGATAAAAACTGTGAATTTTGAGCCAGATGTGATATATTTTAAGCCAAGAGCTGTTCCGTTGAGTCAGCTTTCTGAAGTTGAACTGACAATTGAGGAACTTGAAACATTGAGGCTAAGCGATATTAAGAAACTTAGTCAGGAAGATGCAGCTTTAAGGATGCATATCCACCAGTCAACCTTCCAGAGAACATTAGCAAAAGCAAGAGGAAAAATAACAGATGCTCTTGTAAATGGAAAAGCTATAAAGATTCAGGGAGGCAATTATAAAATGCGAGGAGGCAAAATAAAATGAGAATCGTAATCAGTTCAGATGGAGATACAATAGAAAATAATGTAGATATGAGATTTGGCAGATGCAGATATTTTTTGATAGTTGATATTGAAGATGGTGAAATCATTGATGTCAAATCTGTTGAGAATGAAGGAGCTGTAATGGGGCATGGCGCAGGAATAAAAGCTGCGCAGCAGGCAGGCAACCTGAATCCAGATAAGATAATTACAGGAAATCTTGGACCTAATGCCTTTAATGTGCTAAGCCAGCTTAATATTTCTGCATATATGGGCAGTGGTATAGTCAAAGATTCAATCCAGAAACTGCTTGAGGGAAAGCTTGAAAGGATATCGCAGAATGATAGTAATCCAGGACAGGAAGTGAGGGAAGAGAATACTGAAAAAGATGATAAAATCGTATTTATGCCTCTGCTTAATGATAATGGCGAGGATTCAGAGATTGCCGGGCACTTTGGTCATGCTCCTTTTTTTGGACTGTATAATATAAAAGAGGGAAAATTAACAGTTGTGGAAAATAAATTAGACCACTCTGATCCAGATAAATCCCCAGTAGATCAGATATCAGAAACTTTTAATCCTGTTGTTGTATTTGCAAAAGGGATTGGCAGCAGGGCAATAATGCTATTTAAGGAGAAAGGGATTTGCCTTAAGACTGGAGATTATGGAACTGTAAAAGAGGTAATGCAAAATCTTGATAAGCTAGAGGATGTAACTGAAAGCTGCGGACATTAGATTCTTTATAAATGATGATGAAGATAGGCATAACAGGAGGAAAAGGCGGAACAGGCAAATCAACAGTAGCTGTTGCATTAGCAGTTGAACTTGGAAAAAAATATAATGTCCTGCTTGTTGATATGGATGCTGACTGTCCAAATGACCATCTTCTTCTTGATGTCAAAAGAAAGCTTATGCATAATGTAGAGCAAAGGATTCCTATGTGGGATATGGATAAATGCATCAAATGCGGAGCATGCGGACCTGTCTGCAAAACAAATGCAATTGTATCGATAAAAAAGTCTAATCCTATATTTGTAGATTCACAGTGCAATGGCTGCGGAGCATGTGTGATAAAGTGTCCTGTCAAAGCGATTGGCTGGGACAAGAAAGATATTGGATATATCTATTCAGGAAATAATTATGGCATTGATTTGCTTTCAGGTGAATTAAAGATCAATGAACCTCTTTCTGAGGTTGTCATCAATAGCATGAAGAAAATAGTAGAAGGTAAAAATGAGGATTATGACTTTATTATCTATGATACTGCTGCAGGAACGCATTGTGATGTAATTTCAGCGCTTGAGGATTGTGATCTTGCTTTTGCAGTTACAGAACCTACTCCTTTAGGAGCTCATGATCTTGGGCTGATATTGCAGCTATTGAAGATATTGAATAAAGAATCATCTATTGTGCTGAACATGGCAGATATTGGTGATAAAAGATTGGTTGAGGATATTGCCAAAGATTATCAAGTTGAGATTGTCGCAAGGATTCCTTATTCAAAAGAGATTATTGAAGATTATTCAAGAGGAGTGCCTATAAGGGAAAAGAATATATCTTATCTTGCAGATATGGTTAGTAAAAAGTCAGATGTAACTGAGCACAAGCCTCTTCAAAATAAAAAATGAAAAAGATAACAATACTTTCAGGAAAAGGTGGAGTTGGCAAGAGCAGTATTACTGCATCATTAGCTGTGGCGCTTTCCTTAAATAATAAGATAATCTGCGCAGATTGCGATGTGGATGCAGCAAATCTTGGGCTTGCATTAGGATTAAAACAAGATGATTCTGGAAAAGATGAGATGATCACAACAAACCAGAAAGCTGTTTTTGATAAGGATAAGTGCATCTCATGCAGAAAATGCTTTGAATCATGTCATTTTGATGCAATCTCATGGAAGGATGATAAGCCTGAGCTGAAACAGTTTGGCTGTGAAGGCTGCGGTGTATGCCAGCTGGTATGTCCTGCAGATGCAGTAAGCCTTATTGATATTTATAATGCAAAGGTTGGATGCAGAAAAACTAAATATGGATTCAGTGTTGTTTCAGGCCAGGTAGAGATGGGTGAGTCAGGTTCAGGCAAAGTTGTAGCTGCTGTAAAATCACTTGCTGAAAAGCAGAGCAATGGCGCAGAGATAATGCTGATTGATTCTGCTGCTGGGATTGGATGCCCTGTAATTGCTTCAATTACAGGAAGTGATTATGTTATTGCAGTTACTGAACCCAGTCCCTCAGGATTTTCTGATCTAAAAAGAGCATTAGAGGTTGTCAGGCATTTCAGGATAAGATCTGGAATTATTATAAACAAGTTTGACATAAATAAAGAATATGCTGAAAAGATTGAAGAATTTGCAAAAAACCATAACATTAAAATACTATTAAAATTTTCTTATGACAGGTGTTTTGTTGATGCTCTTGTCAATATGACACCAGTAATTGAATATAATCCAAAATACCTGCCAAAATTTAATGAATTGATTGACAGCTTAAAAAGTGAATTAATATGAAACATGCACGAATATTGGGATTTGTATTTATTGCCTTAATGCTATTTGCAGGCATATCTTTTGCACAAGAAGAAAATACTGTCAATGTGCATATGTTCTATGGCAAGGGATGTGCTCATTGCGGAAGGATGCATGTATTTCTTGAAGATATGCAGGAGAAATATCCTTTATTAAATGTGAATGAATATGAGACTTACTTTGATCAGGAGAACAGGGAGCTGTTCCAGAAGATGGCAGACTCATTTGAGACAGAGATTGAAGGTGTGCCGACTTTATTCATAGATGATAAAGTGATTGTTGGCTTCAGTACTTCATTAGGAGAGTCAATTGAAAATGAGATAAAAGCATGCATAGAACAAGATTGCGGCGACCCGATTAATAAAGTAAGGACAGAAGAGACTATCGAAATAATTGGTGAAAGTTCTCCTGCAGAAGATCCTGAAAAGACGCAGTTCAAAAAAGCTTTGACTATTCCTGCAGTAGTTTCAGCAGCAGCAGTTGATGCTATCAACCCATGCGCATTTGCTGTCCTTATTATACTTCTGACAACAATACTTGCATCTGGTACTAAAAGAAGAACATTGTTTGCAGGCATAGCATTTACAGCATCTATATACATATCATATTTCCTTATGGGAATAGGGCTTTATTCAGCAATACAGGCTGCAGGATTGACCAGGACATTCTATAGCATTGTTGCAGTTCTGGCAATAATGGTCGGGCTGTTTAATCTTAAGGATTATCTCTGGTATGGCAAATGGTTTGTAATGGAAGTGCCTATGTCATGGAGGCCTAAGATGAAATCCCTGATAAAGGGAGTCACTTCTGTGCCTGGAGCATTTCTGATAGGTTTTGTTGTAAGCCTGTTTCTGCTGCCATGCACTTCAGGTCCTTATATAGTGATTTTAGGACTGCTTGCTGAAACAGCAACAAAGAACACTGCATTCCTTTTGCTGCTGCTTTATAATTTCATATTTGTGCTGCCAATGCTCCTGATAACATTTGCAGTGTATTTTGGCTTTACGACAACTGAACAAGCAGAGGCATGGAGAACAAAGAAACTTAAAGTGCTGCATCTTATTGCAGGAATCATAATCCTGCTTTTGGGAGTTGGCATGTTTGCGGCTATGTGGCTGGGGATGCTTTAAAAGTTTGTGGAGCAGATTTTTTATTCTTTAATTCTTCTAAAGTTAGTATGTCATATATCTCTATTAATTTTTTTATTTTTTTATCCTCTGTATTTAAGCAAAATAATTTTGCTTTGCCAATTTTTCTTTATTGCTTTTCACTTTATCAACATCTTATTTGATTTTAATAAAGTATTATTAGAATTCAATAATAGTTTCATTTGCTGAATTGCAATTTTATTAAGTTTTGTTAATCTTTTTTCCTGCGAGATATTTTCATTAATAAATACAGAATTCAAATTTTCTAAATTTGTAAGGCAGACTAATTGGCAAATGTTTGCATAATCTCTCATATTGCCTTTTTTATCTTTATTTTGTTCTCTCCATTCTTTTGCAGTTGTGCCAAACAATGCAACATTTAAAACATCTGCTTCAGATGCATAAATTTGCTTTTTTTGCTTAGAAGTAATTTCTTTAGGAATTAGATTTTCTTTAATTGCATCTGTATGAATCTTATAATTAATTTTTGCTAAATCTCTTCTGAAGTCCCATTCTAAATGTTTTCTTTTATTTTCTTCTATTTTTAATCTTTGAAATTCTTTGATTAGATATAGTTTGAATTCAGCAGAAATCCAAGATGCAAATTCAAAAGCAATATCCCTGTGGGCGTATGTCCCTCCATATCTTCCAGATTTGGTAATAAGCCCTATTGCACAAGTTGTTTCAATCCATTTTAGAGGAGATAAGACAAAAGAATTAGCTCCTGCTTGATTTCTAAACTGGTCGAATTCGACCAGTTT
>JAGLGH010000188.1 GCA_023144115.1 Nanobdellota archaeon
GTTTGCCAGTCATGTAACTTACGCATTCATTCAGACCTACTATCCCTATGATATATGTAGCCTCTTCAAGGTTAACATAAGGATTTCCATCATGTGAAGGCATTCCTATCTGCCACAGGGGCTTGCCTGGAGCATCCATAAGTGTAGCGATAAATGCTTTTTTTTCCAGATGAGCCTGGACAGCAAGATCCATCATCTTTTTAATCTCCTTTATCACATCCCCAACCTTACCTGTATCTGCCCTGTAAGCACACTGCGGAAGATTAATAGATACATTCTGGAATCCGCAAAATCTCATGCTTTCAGGATGCTGGAGCATATGATTATCATTAATCTGTGTCCTGAGCCTGCAGCATGCAGATAATGTCACTTCATCCCTGTCAAAGACAAAATAAGGCGTGCCGTTTTCAGAAGCTATTTCACAGGCATCGTTAAGAAGCTCTTTTTCCTTCGGATCCTCAAAGCTTTGAGCAGTCACATGAAGATCAAGCTTAGGGAAAGGGAATACTTTTCCTTCACTATCTCCTGCCCTCCACACTTCCATCATGATTTTTGCGACCCGCCTGGATTCATCCTCATAATCAGCATAAGTTAATATCCTGCCTTTTTCAGGTTGCGCAAGATTTCCTTCTTTATCCCTTGGGACTTCATCAAGCCTCTCAATTGAGCCATCATCTTTCTTTAGCATATACTTGCCCTTTGGTCCTATAGCTGGGATATTTTTCATATATGAAGGCACTCCAAGGTGTACATTAAAATCTATAAACACAGTCTGCCCTCCTCTGGAAAACGCGTTCTGGCTGCATGAAAAAATAAGATACTGCATCTCCTGCTTCACCCTAGCCTCATCCAAGCCCTCTGTATATGGCGCATAGAATATATTTATATAGCCTATGCCTAAAGCTCCTGCATAATATGCCTGCATTGAAGCTAGGAATGTATTAAGATGACCTGTAAGAGTTCCTACATGTGTAGCTGGAGAAGAGCATGTTGAAAGATTGTTAAGCCTTAACCCATATTTTTTGATATATTCAAGGGAATGAGCAGAACAATATACTCTTATTGGATAACCAAGATCATGAAGATGAATAGCAGCCCTCATATGTGCTTCAGCAAGATTCTTAGAAAATATCTTCTTTAATGCATACTGCTTAAGAGAATACTCAGCAATTGCAAGATTTACTGCTTCAGGATTATTATATACTATATTGCTATTCTCATTATTTTTTGAAAGAATAAGTTCATTAAGGTCATACATAGGCATCCCAATAAGATTCTGCTGTTCCAGCTTCATGTTCAGCCCGCGTTCAAACATATCATTTGTCACAAGTTCCCTTATCAAAGATGCTGAAAGCTGGCTTATGCCTGAATTTATAATCTTATCCTCAACACTTGATGCAATCTTTTCTGCAAGTTCTGGAGCAAGTTCAGCTTCTCTCTCAAGCGCTGCAGCAATCTTTCTTTTATCAAATTTCTCTATCCTGTCTTTTGAAGATGCTTCTACAAGGAGATTTTTGTCTGTTGTATCTGATTTCCCCTCTTCTTTTTTTATTACTTTAAGCTTAGACCTCATTTTTGCGCGCCTTTCTCTGTATAGTATATATGATTTTGCTGTTCTGGCATGCCCTTTTTCTATAAGAATATTCTCTACACCATCCTGAATATCTTCTATTGTAGGAATATCACCATTTGATTTTTTTAATATATTCTTCTCTACTTCTGCAGCAAGAGCTTTAGCTAGTTCCTTATCTTTGCCGCCAACTGACTGAGCAGCAAGAAATATAGCTTCAGATATCTTTGACAACTTGAACTCAACTATTTTTCCGTTTCTTTTTTTAACATATGAAATCTTATCACACACCATATCTATCGCCTCTTTTCATTTTCTCGTTGATAATTAGTCCTTCATTTTCTTAAATTCAGATACAAATTCTTCAGCATCCTTAAAATTTCTATATACTGATGCAAATCGCAAATATGCAACTTCATCTTCTTTTTTCAGCATAGCCATAACATACTCTCCAATAACATTGCTCTGTATCTCAGTGCAATCCATATTCTTAAGCATGTGTTCTATGCTATCAATCATGTCCTCTATCTTCTCACATCCGATAGGAAGCTTCTCACATGCTTTTTTTATGCCTATGCCAAGCTTCTCCCTATCAAAGTTCTCTTTTGAGCCATCTTTCTTTAAGATTATAAAATCTAATGGATCTGCCCGCTCATATGTTGTAAAACGTTTTGCACATTGCAGGCATTCCCTTCTTCTTCTTGTCACAACAGATTCCTCTAGCTCTCTTTTATCAACAACCTTTGTTTCAATACTGCTGCAATAGGGGCATTTCATCCTTTATTCTCCTAAAAGAGTCCAATCTACCATTAAATACATAATTAAGTAAAGATTCAGTCTTAGATATAGTCTCTTTTATTCAATTTATTTAAAAATAAGAAGTATTTAAATGTTTCGTTTTTTACAGGAATTACACAACATATTGTATTGATTGAATAGTTACTACACCATATCTTGTATGACGAGGGTTTTAATTCTATTTATAAATGTACGTCGAAATCTACAAGTAAAGAAATTATTTACGCTTCTTTTGCATCCTGAGAAGTCTTATCTTTTCTATCTCTTTTTCAAGAACTGCCCTTGTCTCTTCCTT
>JAGLGH010000189.1 GCA_023144115.1 Nanobdellota archaeon
CTTATATATTCTTTAATCATAATTAACCTCTTCTAAGAGGATTAGAATTAAGTTGTATATATATCTTTCGATAGGGGAATTGATTTTGTATAGGGAATTCACATTTTGATGCTTATTGATATACTTAAGGGATTCTCACTACCCTTTAGGGATAACTCTCAAATTTACGCCCACGCCCACTTAAAGATAGTAACAAAAACACAAAATTTATAAACTTGATTACATTCCCTAATGCAATCATGCTAAAGTAATTTCCAAAGAGGTGCAGAAATATGGCAACTGTAAAAAACATTTTACAAAAAAGATATACTAAATGGGTAGCAGGCGCAGTAGCAGTAGGGATACTTGCAGCAGGCATATATTTTCCCACAAATTGTGGCAATAATCAAATTAAACAAAAACCTACAGTGCAGACAATTAAGATATCTCCTGAATCCACACCTAAAACAGATTATTCTCAAATCAATCAAGGGCTTGATAAGTATGACCTCTTACCAGGAACTGGTTTGGAAACACCTAAAACAGAATTTAAAAAAGGAATTGAAGAAAAACTAAAAGGATTATATGTAGAATCTCAAGTAGAAGTTGCAAAAGCAGAAAAACCAAAATACAAAGGATTGGTTGATTTTCTAGAATCAAATAAGATAAAAACAGATCAAGAAACAAGAGAAAACATATTCTACGGTCTTGGCATGGACGGTAAATATAAAAGTAAGGATAATGCAAAACAGAATTTAGAGATGCTTAAGCAACTGAAGGGAAAGACCCCTGACGAACTTAAAGCTCTTGCAGATTATGAACATCCAGAGCTTAGTTATGCTCAAAAGAAAGTCCAAGAAATACGTGAAAACAAACTGAAACAGTTGACCCAACCTAAAGTAATCCCTGAATATGGTCAGGTGATACCGGGAGAGATAGTTAATGAAGAGGGTATGAACATTAAAAGCAAATATGCCAGCCCAAAATCACTAGAAAAAATTATTGTTGAACCAGAAGTTATAGCAGAAAAAGACAGCCAGTTCATGACATATGTTAAAGAACAGGCAGCAACAACTGCTGTAGGTGTAAAGACAGAAAAAGACATATTTGGAGAATCAAAATACGATAGAACTAAGATTGGAGATAGAATGAATGAAGATCTTAGTAATACAGGAATTAATATTTTAAATGGTTTATATGGTCTAAAAGGGGCTATTGAAGGGATACTTGATCTTCCAGGCGATATTGTGAATGGTTTCAGCTGGGGTCTAATTCCAACTTATGAAATAACTAATGGAAAAGTCAAATTAACTGATTCAAAACCAGAAGGAAGCATCGTTGGAAAAATACTCCACCCAATTAAGCAAATAATTGGAGAAGGATTATTTGGAGATATCGTAAATCCTACACTAGATACAGCACAAGGTGTAACATTTGCCGCAGTAAACCTAGCTCAGATGCCATTTAGTGCAACATTAGGCTGTACAGAGCCAACAAGATATGTTACTGATGGATTGTTTAGTACAGCATATATTGGTGCTGATGCTATATTCCAAAATTTCCCAGGAGGAGACGCAAGCACGCGTGTCCACTCAACTGATCTGCGAGAAGGATGGAAAGGAATTCCTTTTGTAAAGAACTGTTATACTAACGAATATGAAGCAGACCTTGCAGGAATAAATGAAAATATCCAAAAAGATAAAATAATTATAGAGAACACAACATTCAGAAAACATCTAGAAACACCAGCTTCAATCGCTGGAGATGCACTCCTACTTTGGCTCATCAACGAATGCTGTGACAAAGGCTCAGACCACCCATCACCAAAAAGCACACCTAAGGGAATAGGTGGCAACAGAATTGGTGGCGGAGCACTTAGGTAATGCCCAATATTTTTCTTTTTTAATATTAATAGGCAGAGAGGTATAATCAAAATGAATAAACTATCAATCATATGCGGAATCTTATTTGTCTTAATGGCATTCAGTGTCAGTGCTTATGCTGACATCACAAACAACTTCAATGTCAACAATGTAGTTGCAGAAGCATACAATTGTCTTGACAGCGGATGCAATAGTGTTGCTCCATTCACAGGTTATTTCCCTGATGGAAAAACAACTACAGATGGAAGTATAACTATAGTATATCCAAGCACACTTGCAACGCATGGTTATGCAGTCTATTTTTATGCCAATGGAAAGATTCCTATGGAGTACCATGATACATTTCACACATACGGAGATAACGCCCATTATTCTGCAGATTATAACGTAAACTTCTTCCAGAAAGATGTATGCCATTCAACAATAGATTCATTCACAGTAACAAATGACCTCTATGCAAATGAGCCATTAATAATAAACATAGATGCAAGCCTTGATGCTGAAACATACAGCGCATTCAGCGAAACAGATAATGGTATAAACTATGTTCCGCCTGCATACAAAGATGAATTTTATTCAGCAGACACAAGAGTAACAATTACAATAAAAAACAGCGCAGGCACAGTTGTTAATCAGCAGGTAAAAGAATTCTCTGCTGCTAATGGCAATCCATTATACATGAGCACAAGCAAAAGAGCTGAATTTACATGGACGCCTACAGTGGATGGAACTTACACTGCAACAGTCACTACAGATGTTATTGATAACCAATGTGCTTCATCAGAAAAAGCAAGCTCTGCAAAGGAGCTTGAAGTATATCCAGCAAGACCTGCTAATGAATGCTACACAATTTTAAACAGCCTTGCAACAGATGACCCTTATCCTGTTGTTAATCAGGACATCGAGATTACATACACAAAAATCAGCAACTATGCTGATGCAAATCATGTAAAGACTGCAATCCCAACCAATGTAGAATACACAATAACACATGATTCTGGAACAGTTGTATACACAGATGCAAAAACAATTCCGACAAACGCAGACACAACCAATCCATCAACACAATCATTTACATGGACCCCTGATACTGAAGGATGGTATGACATCACAGTATATGGAATCGGAAACAGCAACTTATGCAGCGGACTAAGCAATACTGGTGAGACAATCACTGAAAAGATATATGTTGAAGGCATTCCTAAATACAATCTTAAATTTCAGATTACAGATGCAATTACTGGAGTTAAAATAGAAGAAGCTTTAGTTGATATTGGAGCAACATCTGAAAACACAAACGCAAACGGCGAAGTAACTTTTATGGGACTTATGCCAGACACATACTCATACACAATAACACACCCAGATTACATTACAGTAACAGGCTCTGTTGAAATCATTGACTGCGATATTGATATTATGCTGACAATGACACATACAAATAGGCAGCCGATTATTTTAGAAATACCAGACATCAATCTGGAACAGGGAACTTCAAACTCAGATATTGATCTTGATGATTATGTGATTGACTCAGAAAGCGATGATTCTGAATTGACATGGACAGTTTCAGGAAACTCTTATGTAGGAGTTTCAATTGGATCAGATCATATTGTAACTTTCACTGCCCCAGATACATGGGCAGGTTCAGAAACAATCAAATTCACAGTATCTGACCCACAGGGATCTTCAGATTCTGATTCAATGATTGTATCTGTCTATGATTCAAACAGCGCACCAGAAATAACTGGACTTCCAGACATGACAATCAATGAAGACAATCATCTATTTGATGCAATATACCTGCCAGACTATGCGCAGGATGCAGAAACACCAGCTAATCTGCTTGATTATAATATTATTTCAATCTCAAACACTGGATGTGGAGTATCACTAGGCACAGACCTTAACATAGACATACAGCCAAGCCAGGACTGGAATGGCGCATGCACAGTTAATATTGAAGTCAGTGATGGAGAATTCACAAACACAGATTCATTTACTGTAACTGTCAATAGTATCTATGACATACCAATAATAACATCGTCTCCAATAACAGATGCAGAAGTCGAAGTACTTTATATCTATGATGTTGCAGCTTATGATCCTGACGGAGACACCCTATTTTACAACCTGACAACATATCCTGCAGGAATGGTAATAGACAACGCAACTGGAATCATAGAATGGACACCTGATAAATCTCAAGCAGGCACAGCACAAGTCAAGGTTGTTGTATCAGACGGACTATACTCTGCTGACCAGTTGTTTATCATAACAGTATCTAAAGGTCCTAACCAAGCACCAACTGTATCAATCACTGCAGACCCTACAACAGGCTATGCACCTCTCGATGTAACATTCACAAGTACTGTGACTGATGACGGAGAAATTGTCAGCTACTTCTGGGACTTCGGAGATGGATATGGATCAAATCAAGCTAACACAACCCATACATACACAGAAGCAGGCA
>JAGLGH010000019.1 GCA_023144115.1 Nanobdellota archaeon
CACCTTCTGGTATGAGAGATGCATTGCCCTGGTAGGGAATGTATATCCCACTGATTATAGTGGAATCATAATCAGATACTGCAGCGCAGGTCATTTCAGTTGCTGTAACTGAAATACTTGTTATTGCTAATATCAGCAATATCATAATAAAAATTTTTTTCATTTTCAATCACCTTTCAAGTTGGATTTTTTATATATGATTATTAAAAATAGAACATATATTTAAGACTTTTGTTATCCTAAAGGCGTGACAATTTTAACGAGAAACTCTCAGAAACCATTAAAAATAAAGAAATTTATCCCTATTCTTTGAATAGAGATAAAGTTTTTTGAAAAATTATCTTTTCTTATTTCTCAGGTAAGCAATTCCTCCTCCTGTGAAGAGCATAAGGAATGCTACTGCAGCAGTTGTATATTCAGGAACACCAATTATATGTGCAAGGCCTGAACCCCACCCTGTGTTTCCGATAGCATCTACTGTTACCAATGCACTGCATTCAATACCGTATAGACCAACAACACATGACTGGACTTGATCACCTACTGCACATTCACTGCTTGGAACAACCTTGCTATAATAGCCCATGCTATCAATAACTGTATCATTTGTTGAGATTGTAGTGTTGTTGCATGTGATGTTAACATTAGCACCTTCTGGTATGAGAGATTCATTGCCCTGGTATGGTATGTATATCCCACTGATTATAGTGGAATCATAATCAGACACTGCCACTCCTGTCATTCCATTTCCATTTGCTGTAACTGAAATACTTGCTATTGCTAATATCAGCAATATCAAAATAAAGCTTTTTTTCATTTTTGACCCTCCAAGTTGATTTTATTTTCCATTTTTTACCTATATCTGTTAGTGTTATATTCTAAGAATTACAACATCTATTTAAGAGTTTTGTTTATATTAAAAGCGTGATAGCTTTCTTGTGTTTATAAAATATTTCAGACCTTATAAACAATTTAAAAAAACAAAAAATTTATCTTTTCTTATTTCTTAAATAAGCAATTCCTCCTCCTGTGAAGAGCATAAGGAATGCTACTGCAGCAGTTGTATATTCAGGAACACCAATGATCTCAAGATATCCTTGACCATGTCCTGACATCCCATGAGCTTGTGCAACTTCCACCCACTCACTGCATTCATAACCAACACATGCTTGAACTGTATCCCCAAATGTGCATTTGTCGCTTGTGGTTTGTGTCTGATAAGCTCCATTATTCTTGACAACTGTTTTACTTGTTGAGATAGTATTGTATTCATTGCTATGGTTGCAGATTATAGTAACTTGCGCGCCCACAGGTATAAGTGATTTATTACCCTGGTATGGGACATATACTCCGTCAACAAATGTTTGATCTGTGTGCCCTACTGCGCTTGTTATTGGCTTTGCTGAAACAGATATAGCAGCCAGAACCAATACTGCGACTAATATTATTAATATTTTTTTCATTTTTGATTCCCTCCTCCTTGCTTTTTTTTCTTCTTTAAATAAGCAATCCCTCCTGTTGTGCAAAGCAGAAGGAGTACTGCTGCAAAAGTATTGTATTCTGGAACAGGTGTAATCTCTATATCATCATTTGAACTCCTTGAACTCCTGCTTTTCTTTGTATTTTGAGTGAACTGCGCTCTTTCTATCCATCTATCGTATATTGTCTTACTTGGTATGACCTTCTGGACCTGGGCACTTTTAGTCTCAATCTGAAGTGATTTTATATTGCCTGGGCTTTTTATTGGGTCTGCTGCGACTGAGAATAAGTCAATCAATGCAACTATGAGTGTTAGCACGACGATAATTCCAAATAATGTTATGAATATGGCCTTCATTATAATTCACCAGCACTAGCTATTTTATTGATTCTCTTTATCATTTAAATAATTTTGCATTATTAATTTAAAAGTGGTCAATGAAAATCACTATTAATCCGGAAAATAAGAAAAAAAGAAAATGTTTTTAAGCATTTCGATAATTAGTGCTCCTGATGAACAAGTCAATACTGCTTACAATCATAGTTGCTTTGTATATAGGATCATTGTGCCTGTTCTTTTTCATGGATGCTGCTGATCTGGGAGGAATTTACATGAAAGCAGGTGTGCTGAATGATAATGTCCTTCATGTTTTTGCGTTTTTTCTCCTTGCTTTTTTTATGAGTATGATGTTTCTAAGCTATAATATTAAACATCATTTGATAAAGGTCTTAATTTTTTCTGTCTTGATTGCATGCATTATCGAGGCTGGTCAAAACCTGCTCCCAACCAGGCATGCTATGTTTTTGGATTTTTCTCTGCATACTGGGGGTGTTGCTGGTTATATAATTCTGGAATTTCTGATAAAGAAAATTAAAGATATAATAATCAAGATCAAGAATGATAGAGAGAAGTCTGTTTTTGAAGATTAATGCAATGTAATTGTTAAAAAAGGTTTAGAGATACATTGACTCCTTTGGAGTGGGACTCTCATAGGAGCATTTATAAATTCAGGTGCATTTTCAATAAAAAGTATGTATCTATTCTGGATGGGGGAATAAAATGATAAAAGCTTTAAATGAATTACCTAGTAATTTGGAGTTAATTAATTCAACTAATAGAGCAATTCTCAAAGCTTTTTCTGATAATGAAATTGCCAGAATGAATGAGCTAATTTATATTCCTATAAAAGAAACATATGATTCTTTGAGAGAATTTTTAAGTGAGTTTAAAAATGGTTATGATCTTATCGCAAAACATGAAGAAAATAAATCAATGATAAAAAATAGGTTTGGCACTGGATCAGAATTAGTTAAATTAATTGATCCTACTAACGGAAATAGATCTAATAAAGTTTCCAAAAAAATGATAGACCAAATTAATCCAATATTGGAATTTTATGCTAAATTTACACCAATTCAGGAAGCTTTCTATCTGGCTGTTGCAAGAGCAGCAAAAGATGTTGGACAATCATGCGGGGTTAAACCTGTTGAGTTATTTAACCATGTATATTATTCTGATGAAATTCAAAGAGAAATTATTCCTACAAGAAAAGGGGCAGAAATATTCCTGAAAACAAGTCAACTTTATGAAAAGAGTGTGTTTGATCTGAAAAGGCATTATCTTGGTTTTGCAAGGAAAAATGGTAAATTAGATAAACAACTATATAGAGAGGCTAGATTTATACCTAGTCTGACAGCTGAATATACATTGCAATCAGCTATAAGAGGGTATAAATCAGAAGAATTTGACAGGATTTATATAAAGTAAATAGTATAAGGGGGGCAATAAAATGACAAATGAATTACATTATGAGTCGGTGTTATTGGAGCCAACCAATAGAGCAATTTTCCAGGCTTTTTTTGATAATGAAGTTGCCAGAATGGATGAACAAGTTTATACTCCCCTGGAAAAAAGATATCCTTCTCTAGAGGGACTTCTGAATGGATTTAAAAATGGTTATGATCCTATTGCAAAACATGAAGAAGACAAATTTATCATGCGCTTGTTTGCTGATATCGCAGAAATTGCCAATTCAGTTAAGCTTATTGATGAATCTGAATATTCTCAGCTGGTTGTTAAACCACTGATAGACATGACAAGTCCAATGTTGGAATTATATGCTAAATATGCACCTTTTAAAGAAGATTTATATGTGGCTGTGATAAGAGCAGCAAAAGAAGTTGGACAATCAGGAAATCCTGTTGAGTTATTTGAAAATCTGGATTATTCTGATGAAGTTCAAAGAAAAGCCATCCCTACAAGAGGGAAAGCAGAAACATTTCTGAAAATAAATCAGATTTATGAAACTATTGTATTTGATGCGAAAAGGTCTTATATGGATTTCACATTGGAAAGAAATGATATAGATGAAGAAAAGCTTGAAGAGATTTTAGAAGAGTGTAAATTAATACCTTCTGCAAGAGCAGTGAAGGCATTGCATGAGGCTGTGAGAGAATATAAGTGTGGGGAGTTTGATCGGATTTATGGTGGGAAATAAAATGAGAGTTATAGTAATTTTTTCATTTCAAATACAAATATTTTTGCTCTTGTAAATGATGTTTGCGCCTTTGCTTCTTTTAATTCTTCTGCCATCTCATACTGGAATTTTGCTCTTTTTGCTTTTTCA
>JAGLGH010000190.1 GCA_023144115.1 Nanobdellota archaeon
CTGCTCGCAGCGGCATGATCCCCAAGTTGAGTTGGAGAGCAAAGCTCTCTAACTTCTTAATGAGCTTTGCTCATCAAGAGAATGACAGAAAATCCCCTTTAGGATTTTCGCTTTATTTAATTTCTATAACTCTTGGGTTTGATTATCCTTTAGTTATTCCCTCAATACTTGCCAATAGCCTCCTTTATCTGGACCTATTCTTTCAATAATTCTCTGCTCCTGCATTTTTTTAAGATGATACTTGATTCCGTCTTCAGTCAATCCTATTGCTTCAGCTAGTTCTCTTCTAGTTATTCATGGATTTTCTTCAATTGATGCTATAATTTTCTGGGTAGTTTTCTGGGTAGTTTCTTCTCTAATTCTTTTTAGAGGCGTCATTTCAACAAAAAAATCATAATCATCAAACTTAAAATCCACATTGTTATTAGAAAGGGATTTAGTTTATAATAACATAAAAGTCAAGGATAATATCAGTGTTGTTGGTTTTGTGGAATGCAAACCTTATATCTATAATAGGGGAGCATCAAGATTTGGTCATTTTCAGATTAAAGTTAATAATTTTAATGTTGTTTAGATTCTATTTTTCAAACATTTAAAATGAGATGTTATCTTCTTATTTTTTGATTTTCAATTGATCTCTTAGCAAAATTATCAAAGTCAGACTCAAATGATATATCTTGTTCTTTAGAGTATTTTTCAAATTCAGTATCAGCTAATTGTTTTGCTACTTCATAAGATATTTTGCCTTTTCCCTGCAAAAGTTCTTGTTCATTGAACTGTAAAAATGCATCTAATTTTTTAATCCAATCTTTCATATACATAATATTTTTATTTTTCGCTTGTAATTCTGCATAATCTAAATACATAGATACTATTCTATTTAAATTCTTTAATTCCTCCTCTGCGAGGTAATTTTTAGCTATACTAATATCATTTTTTCTGATTTTTCCCTTGGGAGCATTTTTCCATGTTTTTAATCCCATATTTTTCCTTTTGCTATTCGCTCTAGAAGAGATTAATTCTGCAGCAGTTTGACCAGTGATTGCCCAATGTAATTTATTTTGTATAATCGCAAAGAATTCTTCAGTTAATTTAGATCTATGATTATAATCTGCGCTGCATTGAGAGTATATATCTGTAATTTTTTGATAAAATCTTCTTTCACTGCTGCGAATATCTCTTATTCTTGCAAGTTGCTCTTCGAAATAATCTTTTCCGAATGTATTATTAGGATTTTTTAATCTTTCATCATCCATCGCAAATCCTTTGATGATGTATTCTTTTAGGATTTTAGTTGCCCAAATCCTGAATTGTGTTGCTCTTAAGGAATTTACTCTATAACCTACGGATATAATTGCATCAAGATTATAAAATTTAGTATTATATTTTTTGCCATCAGAAGCAGTATGTTCCAAAATGGAACTAACTGAATCTTCATTTAATTCTTCACTTTTAAAAATATTAATTAGGTGTTTTGTAATTGCTGGTCTTTGCACCCCAAATAAAATTGCTATTTTTTCTTGGGTAAGCCAAACATTTTCATTATGAAGAAACACTTCTATTTTAATCCCACTATTATTAGGCGAGTTGTAAAGCAAAAATTCAGTTATTTCATCTTTGATTGTTAATTTTTTAGTCATATATCAAAACCACCCATTTGGTTATTATTATATCAAAATATCAAAAATTGGCTAAATTATAAATTATTCTCACATTATTTGGCATTTATTGGAAACTACATCTTATAATTCTTACAGATTCTTAAATATTTATAAATCTTGTGCCAAGTTGTCCTGTGGCAAGTGGGATAATACTGATAAGATAATTGTTGAGTCACGTTATTGGTTAACATTTCCTCGCCTTTATAAATACACGAATAATTTCTTTCTTTGGTGATGACAGATGTACAAACTAAATAAAAAAAACGTGAATGGATACTTAATCAGCTAAGAAAAGGGATTCCTGTCAAGAGCATTGCTATGGCT